>NZ_JBJPHU010000145.1:0-15331 GCF_052939515.1 Phormidesmis sp. 146-33 | reverse complement strand
TAAGCTCTTGACGAGTTCGCTCAATTAACGCCCGTCCTTTCGCTGGAGCTTGTTTTTGGTTCGTTCCGATCAGTTGCAAAAGCCCTAATCCGAGAGAGCGATCGCCCACATCTGATGGCAACTTGTTTAAATAAATGCGCTGTAATCTGGGACTGTTCTCATACTCCGCATAGTGGCGCGGCAGTCCTGGATCGAATCGCTTTTCGGTGAAAATCACCACCCCCCGCCAATCATTTGAGGGCTGATAGTCTTTCAGGTAGAGATGGATCTCGCCAAAAAATCGGTAGTAAAAGTTTTCGCCTTTCTTTTCCCGATACCCCTGTGCTTCCACGAAATAGATGGGACATTGGGGCATCCGAAGGGGCGGTAAAAAGATGCCGTCGATCGTAAAGTTGGCTTGCTTTACTTCCTGAGAGCCAAATCCATAGGACACAGTACGCGGATCAGAGTCGCCAATCAACTCAAAGAAAGCGCTGGGGGCGGTCTGGAAGATTTGGTAGAAGATTGAATCCGTTTTCAAGGGTCTCTACCTCAACCTCTTTTGAGTTCAATCAACGATTCACTTAGATTGATCGTCATAGCTAATTGGCTCTCTCTAGCTTCACTGCGCGCCGCCCTACCGCTTCAATCAAGTGTGATTACCTCATTCCCGTTCACTTTCCGTGTCTAAATTCTCGAAGGTTCCCCGCCTAAGCTTGCCGTTAATTAAGTGAAATCCTTGCTCGTCAATTAGCTCGATCGCCGCTTTGACCAGTACGACGATTTGGCGTGAAGTAGGGCGCTCTTCCGTCTGTGCCATTTCCTCAATTTTTCGTAAGAGGTCTTCGTCATCGAACTGAACAGAAACTCGATCGCCTTTGCGTGCCAACTCTTCTACCGTCTTTACATCTCGCATCAAATTGTACCGATAAACATCAACATCCGCATGATAACAGCGTTTGGCAGTCACTCATAAAACATGGCTGTCATTTGCTGCCACTTCTGATATAGTCGTTCTGAGAACGTTCTGAGATCGATTCCGAGAATGTTCTAAGAATTCCAAGAATGGAGGAAATCATGAAAAATGCAGCAGTTCGCGATGCAACGTATGCCGATAGCTCAATGGCAATGCATACCAAGCAACTAGCAGAGTTCTGGAAAGTCGATTCACGATCGCTCACCAACTGGGTTGCAAAAGTTAGAAAGCTTGGCTACGAAATCGGTCAACCCGGTGAACGCAATCGAACCTATTTCAACGATGTCGATCAAGACTTAATCAATGCCTGTCGTCATGGGACGCTCACAGCCAATCCAAGAAAAACTGAAGCTTCCCAGAATGATTCCGAGAACGTTCTGAGTATGGAAGAGCGGCGGAACCGAGAAAACCAGGAAGCTCAAACTGAGAGCAACCAAAATCTCAACCTGCAACTGAGAACTGATGTTTTGCAGAGTTCTGGAAGCCTGCTGGTTACTCGCAAAGAGAAGAGCTATCAGGAAGGTGTGGAACTTGCCAAAGCAGAATTAGGAGAGAAGGTTAGAGGCTATCTGGAAACACGGATTTTGATTGATGAAGCGTTTGATCAGTTTGTGGCGGAGTTGGTTGAGGTCGTAGAAGTTGACTCAACAGAGCAGCGCAAGTTGGAGGCCACCACCCCAAAGCAACTGTTAGCCGGACTCTTCTAAGAAGGCAACGACTAAAACGCACGATCGCTTGGACTTGTCTGGCGATCGCCCTCCTCAATTGGCTAACCATTCCTCAAACACAGATGACTTATGAACAAACTCACACCCGATCAAATTAAATTTCTCGCTGGCTTTGCGGTGGGTGGATTGGCGATCATCCCCCTCTTAGCCCTGAGAGTCGATGCTAACGTCTTAGACTCGCTCTCTCGCTGGTCTGCCTCATATGGTGGATCGGTTCAGGCGCAAGACGCTACACCGATTCCCGTCCCCCAAAATACTCCTCCTGTTGGCAACACTGGCAGTCAAGCAACGATTACCCCTTGTGCAGCTCCACCGCCGTCGATGGCATCAGTATCGAATGAAGAAATGCCAACCAGTTTAGGAAAATCACCCGCATCTGAATCCCCCAAACCGTTTGTTCCAAAGGATCTAAGAGCCAAGATTCTTTTAAATACCAGACCTGGAAATCGCATGAGGAGCTTAATTGCTCGCGTGGGCTACCCCAATCGATTTGATAACGCTACTTCTACCGACTTTTATTCAACTGAAGACGGTGAGATAGCAGTGGTAAGCGATCGAGGGAGCGATACCGTTGTCTCGATTAGTCTTCTATCTCCTACAAATCAATGACCAGGGCAGAGCGGCAAACTACAACCCTGGCCACACCCCAACAACTACAAAATTATCGAGGTCTTTCAATTATGCCGAGACAAACATGGATTCTGGAATCTGACGACAAGGATGGAGACTTTAGCGCTATTGGCTCTCAGAACACTTATCAAGTGGGCAATCTCACAGATGCAGTTGAAGCGGAGTCGAGAACGATTGAAGAGGGCGGAGAGACTGTCTGGAATGACGCTCCGATCGATTCACGAAATGTTTATGAAGTCGAATCAGGTCAGAAATTCACGATCGCAGAATTTGAACTGGATTCTCAAGGTGTTCAATATCAGGTGAGGGACTAACAATGTCTATCTTTTCGAGAATCTTCTTTGGCAATGAAAGCGACGACGACGAAAGCTTTGCAGACACTAACTCAGGCATTCAATACACGAATCACAGCAAGGATGAAACACTCGATCATGCTGCACGATTTGACGAATACGATGGCGGCTCAGATATTCGGACTAGGGACGGACGAGACGCTTCAGAAGTGAGTGATTCGGCTCGGTTCAATACTGCTATCTTTGAGGTGGATGAACCAGGATTTTACTTTCCGACTGAATACGATCCAGGCAACCCTAGAAACCCAGCAAACAAGCCATGACTAGCCTAGAAAGACTCAAAGAAGCCATGCAGACTGAAACCACGATCGCCGCGATTGCAAAAAAGGCAAGGGTTCCGATTTCAATGGTTCAGTTTCATCTCAAGAATGGTAAGCGAAAGATCGTTGTAAAAGACTGAACTGAAAACATTTACAGTCAGATTTGACGGCATAAAACCAAACTCATTTAGCCCTTCCGCCGTCGAGGGGCTTTTTTGTGTCCGTTCCCCCGTGTGGGGGTGAGGGGGGTTATCCGCTCCAAACATAGACCAGGCGAAGCAGACCAGCATAAAGCCACAAAGCCCCATTGAGCAAGCCAACTCGCAAGCAGGCCCAGTTCGATCCCAAGCAAACAGACCCACGCAACCACATCTGTCAGCATCCAAAAAGAAACACATCCCGCGATAGCTTCAATAGAAGTTTGACAATGAGAATACTGTTACTGGAATGATTGCTAAACTCGCAAGCCAACCAACTCGAAGCGGAACCGACACGGAGCCAGCTAAAAGATATCTACGGCTCTGTGGCAGTGCAGCCCAACACGAAGGGCCCAAGGGTGCCACTTCAAATAAGTTTCAGGGTGGGTGGGCACTGAAGTAGGTGAAACTTTGAGAGGCCGGGATTAAGTTTAAGCAACGATCGCTCTTGCAGCAGGGAGAAAACAACCTTACTCGGAAGACCACACGCCACCATCGCGATCAATGCAGACAGATCGTTTGTTGGCGACTGCGGCATATTTTATTTGCGACTGAACAGAACGCGCCGCTAAGAGCCACGCTCCAATGATGCAGGCTTGCTTGTGGATAAATGCACCGCTCAAAGCCGTGCCAAGAGAAGGGCAACAGAACAATCGTGATGATTAGCTTCTTCTATTCGTTGCGTTCACGCTTGCGTTGTAAAAGATTTTTGGATGGAAGATTTTTTGATTCAACGTTGGACTTCTCGAAAGGCAAAAATAGCGCATTCGTGAGGATACCTTGCCCTTGTCAGCGAGAAATCAAGCCTGAAACAAGCTCAGACTAGCGATCGAGTGGTGGGCGCTTTTTGTCTTTTTTTGCGCCCTTTTTTTTCTGGCTAGTCTTCGGGCTTGACTTCCCGCCGGGGGCAGGTTGTTTCACTCATGGGCGCTATTTTTGCGGTTGGAAGATCACTTGCGCCAGGAAGAGAGAGAGAAGAAGAAGAGAGAAAGGGTTGTGCCAGTTGCTATGCCAGTTGCCTGGTGCGGCTATTTATACTATAATTAGTATAGTTGAGCTTGATTTTTGACATGCAGCTATCGATCTTGTTTCCGTTTTCCCCTGCCTGGGTTGTTGATCGCGGTCGTGGTGTGTTTGTGATTGGGTTTGCGGGTGTGGCTCCGGTTGGTTTTGCTCAGTGGTGCCAGTCGGTTTCTGTTTTGGGTGTGGCTAGTTTTCCCGCTTGGCGCTCTTATGGGGCTGGTGTGGCGGTCTGTGTGCGGGTTCCGTCATCGATCGCGGCTGTGTTGTCTGGCTTTCGGTCTGGGGCTGGCGGGTCGTCTCATCCGTCCAATTCACTTCCGTTTTAGCCCTGAGCTTATGCGGCTTGCGCCGCTCTTCTTGCTGCGATTGCTCAGTCGATCGTGGCTATTTTTTTGACTAAAAATCTTCATCCAAACTTCATTGAGTTGTACTATTTTTAGTACTATTTGGATACTAATTCTAGTATAATTAATTCATAAGCGAGTTTGGTTAAGGACATGGTTTCAGCTTTCAACATTCTTTACTCTGTATCTGCGGTTCGTCGTATGTTTCGTGTTGCGGCTGGCGTTGCAGTTCGCATTCAGAAATTTGCTTTTGTCATCTGGATTCATATCGCTGGTCAGCGTCCCCGTTTCGTTTCCTTCGCTGATTTCAAGAGACATTTCGCACAACGCAGACAGCAGGAAGCAAATAGTCTTGCAGTGCAATTAGATCCAGGATTTGAAAATCTCTACGTTGTTTCCAATCCAGCCAAGCGATCGAGCTATCAAGTTTTAGCGGCTGACAAAGCAATTAAGTGCAACTGCGAAGACTTCAAAAATCAGACTCAGTTTTTTGGTAAAGCCTGCTGCAAGCATTCCTACGCAGTACTTTTCTATCTTGGCTTCGATGACCTGCGAGACTACATAACCCGCTCATAAGTTCAAGCCCTGAGTAAGGCGTAAAACTGCTCACTGCAAAACTTTTGGATTGAGAAATGGATTACGAACAACTTCGGATTGAGTTACACAAGTTTGGCTACTACTTGGAACGCTACGAGGAATGGTTTGGCGAACGGGGCGATTACAAATATATTCTGCTTGGCTCTAACGGTAGCAATATCGGCTTGAGCAGGACTTTGAAAGGAATTCTGAAATTTTTAGGTAAGGAGAAACGCATCATTCAAGGCAAAGAAAAACCACCACAAACAATGCAGCTAACAATCCTTTAACCACTTTCGCCTTTAGCGGCAGGCTGACAAAACCGCTCACTCAAAAGCCTCTAACCGAGAACTTTGGACGGAACACGGCAGAGGCTTTCTTACCACCCTTCCAGATGGAGATTCTATTTTATGTCGGATTACACGATCACCCACGGGCATCTTGACGATCGCCATTTTCAATCTGAGTTTGATGATTGGCTCGATTCTTTGCCAGCCCCGCCCGAAACCTTCACCCCCACTTGTGGACAGTGCAAACACTACGAGGCAAGAAAAGGAAGAGCCGGGTTTTGTGGGGCGAAGTTAGAGCGGGAATGGTGCGGCGGAGACGTTTATCGAAACCTTCATCCTGAGCGAGACATGTTTGATGAAGCTTGCGATCGCTACGTTGAAGAGGTGCCCTTCTAATGAATCCTAGAATCTATTTTGCTGATCTAGAAGCCTACAACAACGGTCGCTTGCGTGGCGTGTGGGTTGATTTTTTCGAGGGTATTCAATCAAATGATGTGCAGGTTGCGATCGATTACTTGCTGCACGAGTCAGAGGGCGATGAATGGCGCATTGATGATCAAGAAAGTTTTGCAGGGTTTGAAAGCTGTGATCTCGAAAAGCTCTGCCAAGTTGCCGCCCTCATTCACGAACACGGCGAGGAGCCAGTTAAAGGCTATTTTGCTCATCGTGGCGACGATGCAGACCCAGATGAGTTCACTGATTACTACATCGGTTGCTACAAATCTGAATCCGATTTCTGTGAGGAGCATCTAGGCGAAGAAGGCGGAATCTGCAAGGCAGCAGAAGCGATCCAGGTTTTTGACTGGGCAACGCTCGATCAGTTTATTGATTGGGAGCGGATTGCAACTGATGCCTTCCTCAGTTCCTATTACTCCCACGATGCAGCACATGAAGAAATTCATGTCTATGTGAGGTAGTCGAGATGAATCCTAAAAACTACAGCCTTAAGGTTTTGATTGGTAAGACTTGCCCAATTGATCGTGACTCCTGCTTATTCAGTCCTTCCCGTTGGTATGAATCGCAGCACCCAGAAAACTTTGAAATTCTTCTAGACCAATGGACAGAGCGAGGTAAAGAACTCGTAAAACTCTAATCTCTAACGGCTTGGGTAGTGCCGCCAAACTGCCCATACAACATTCTTAAACCACTTAAAAGCATGGAAAGCACAATCAAAAAAGGGCAACGATTTAGGCGCAACGGCAAGGTGTACGAAGCCTATAAAGACAGCTATCCTCACCCCTATACACAGCATGAAATGGTTCAGTACCAGGCTCTTAATCCCAAGACAGGTAAGCCTTGGCAAGCCATTCGATACATAGCGGTTAGTGACTGCGAATTGATTTGACGATCCGACCTGAGCATGTCTAAAACTGCTCACTGTAAATATTTTCAGTCAAAACTATGAACATGAACGCTACGCAAAACGGAACGCAAGAAGAAAAACTAACACCCCCTAGCACTGTTGGAGAATGGACACTCTCGCAAATTATCAAAGCACTATCGCGACCGTTACCTGATTCAATGCTTGATGTCAAAAAGAAAGGGGGCAGGCAAATTAAATTTATTCCCTGGCACGTCGCAAACAAAATTCTTGACAAGTACGCTCCTGGCTGGAACTGGGCGATCATGCGTGTCGAACTGTCGAGCGATCGCATTTTCGTAGTGGGTCGGTTGTCAATCACTGCCTCTGATGGACTGTTTTATCGTGAGGCGACCGGAACCGAAGCGCTGAAGGAAGATAAGCAAATTTGGCTTGGTGAAAAACCCAACCAGCAGCCACTTAAAGATGACTTAGGCAGAATCGTAACTGAGTCTAAAGAACTTGCCTACGGCGACCCATCCAGTAATGCTGAATCGATGGCGTTTCGACGTGCGGCCGCTCGATTTGGATTGGGCCTGTATCTCTACTAAAAAGATCCGTCTCCTTATTTCTTGAATTGGAAGCAAAGCGACCTGAGCGGGAAATAAGGAGATAAGCCCAAGCGGATTTGGAGCGGCAAGCCTTCACAAACGGAGTGAGAAAGATACTAATTTAGGTAGAATGATATGCCGTTGAGTTTGGTCTGTGATTTGGAAACTACGACCTGTAAAGCAATTCTGGAAAGAATTAAAGCCAGAGCGATCAATAAGTTTGGAGAAAAATGGCTACTAAATTTAGTGCGTGAATACGTGGCGATCTGTGGCGATGAAAAAGCTACAGTGATCAATCGTCGTAATCAGATAGAGAGAGCTTTCAATGTGGGAAGCTGTAACGCCGACACGCTGATCATGTTGGCGGCTGCTGTCGGTTGCAGATTTCAAATGATTTGTGTAACAGAGGAAATCGAAGACTTATGAAACTACTGCTACTCGAAAGATGGCGCTCTGATCAGCCCCAAGTCAGGCGCAAAGTTTGTAATGCCGATACGCTGCTTTATTTGGTTGCGGCGGTTGGTTGCAAAATTCAGCTTACTTGTATGGAAATTGAGGAACTGTGATCCCCAAAACTATGAAAGAAAGTGTACGGATACTTTCTAATTGACACGGACAGATAAGGAGTTTAGATTGAATTCAAGAGCAAAAAACAAATCCATTTAAGGAGAAAAGCTATGATTTTTCGCAATGCAGAATCGTTGTTAAATCAGTTATCCGAAGAAGAATTAGAAGAGATCGGAGTTGTAATCGAAGAAGATGGGACTGTTTCAGGATTGCCGCAATTCCCTTTTGAGGTTGCTGAAAAAACTTCTACAGATTTGGGAGAGCCGTTTTACGCATCCTCGATCGTGGTTGATTCCGCGCTCGACAAATCGCGAATTAACTTTAATCGTCCCGATCAGTTCTACGGCGTATGAGTCGTAAGGGAGAGAGCATTACACTCTCAGTTACAGCAATTCAAAAGGAGGCGCTAGAAGCTCTGGCCCTCCAGCTTGGCTACACATTCGGTGATCGTCCCAATATTTCTAAATTAGTTGGGGCGATCGCAGATGGCGACCTTGTGATCTCGCGATCTGTTGAAACTGAAACCACTGAGAAGCAAGGCACCAAAAGCGCTCTGATTAAGATTCGTTCGGAGCAAGCCAAAGACGCGATCGCGAAAATTCAGCAGGGATTAGAAGAACTTTCTAATGCTCTCTGAGTGTGGAGGAATGAAGATGGCGACTCGCAATTTAGAGTTAATTCAGTGGGCGGTAGAGGTTGGATTGCTGCCGGGAGATGAATCGGAAATACTAGCCGAGAAAATTCATCGATCGAGTCGCTATCGTCTGATTGTTGCGAACTGGATTTTGGCGGAGATCAAACAGTTTCCCGGCATTGATACAGAACGGCTTGCAAAAATTCTAGAGTTGCATCGACATACTATCTTGATGCACGTTCAGGATTTAGAAGAGGCGAAACTGATTCGCTCTGAAACACTCATTTCAAACGGTGCGCCAAAGCGGTTCTTCCCAAACGATAAATAAACGCGCAGAGTAGCGCAAAGCTCCATCGTCCCTCAGCACTGGGGGATTTTTTATTGTTTAAGCGCTCGTCCCTTCATCGGTCTTCCGCTCTGGCTCCCCATTTTGTATCCAAGGGCGATCTCTCCAGTGACTGGAATGCCGCCCAACTTCAACGCCCCGATCGTTTGCTTCACAGTCGATGCAAATTTGCCCACTTTCACAGCTAACTCTTCATCGCTATAGGATTGCCTGAATTAGTTTCAGAATGTCGTAAGCGGTCAATTTGGGCGAATGGAAGAAACCTCAGCCTTCCATCAGTGAGAATTTAGCTGATGAGATGAGTGAAGTGTTAGAGGCACCCTCGAAAGGCAAGCACAAAACGACTCAGGAAGACTTAGATCGCAATGCCAAACTTCAGCAGGAGTCCCCGATCGCGCCCTTCGATCAGAAAGTGATTAAACAAGCTTGTGATGTCTGGAAACCGAAAGCTGTGGTGCAATTTGCCTTAGAGTATGCCAGCGAGGATGAGTTGCAAGAGCTTTATGATTTATTGGGGTCTGCGATCGAGCGACTCTAACTCTCATGTGTTCGATACATCCTACCCCCTAGCACTCTTTTCTAAGGGGTTTTTTCTTGCCCAGGCGCAGAGATGCGATCGGCAACAGCTTGAAGGATATCCGCTAATCCTTCCCGGTCTACTGTGTTGATTTGAATAACGACCTGAGCGGAGAGGTGCTGATTCCCCAGTACAACGCTCAAATTACCTGACTTAATTAGATGTTTGACTAACTCAGCTTTTTCATCTACTGAAAGCTGGTCTGTCGCCTCAAGAAGGCTTTCTAATCCATTTACACGAGTTTGATTTGCAGATGCCGACACAATTACGCCCCAAAGATCTACGCGCATCGTCCCTAAAGTACCCTGAACCTTACGCTAACAACACGTTAAGGTTCCAAGTTAAAACCCTAACTAGCTAACTGTAGTTCAGGTTCTATTCTTTGCTCAGTAACTTTTTCCTGTCTCATTCGATTGGAAATTGCACTTAGCAGCGTGGCGATTCCTTCATCATCCATCTGCCCAACGAGTAGGTGAAGAAAGAGAAACTGTTTGGCTTCTGAAGGAAGAGCCGCAATGAGTCTTTCAAGGTTATCTGTATGAATTTCTCTTACGCCACGGCGATACTCACTAATCGTCGCAGCACGTATTCCTGACAAGTTGGCGATCTCGTTGCCAGAAATTTTGAACTGATTGAGCGTTTGATTAAGCGCTTCAGAAAATTTCATAGAGAAAATTACCTTTAGCTGTAACATTTCTGGGATATATTACTTAAATCTGTAAGTTAAGCAATATCGTTTGCTTTACCCAGTAACAGTATAGCCCCAAATGAAAACACCCCACCCAGAAAGGTGAGGCTCAGTAAAAATAATGAATGAATCATCATCCCAAACTACATCCCCTCCCGTATCTAGCCAAGGGTATAGGGTAAGTAGCCCACACTACCCCCTCACCTTTGAACTTGCTCAACATCTCAGACAGCTTGATCTAACGGCTGCGGAGTGGCGCATCTGGAGTTATCTGGTCACGCTCGATCCCTTCGGTGATCGCTACGAGGAAATGGATCTAACAACCCTCCTCAATGAGTGCAGAGTTTCTAAACCAACCTTCTATCGAGCGATCGCTAAGTTTGAGGAATGCGGTCTGTTCGACACGAAAACCGCTCAAATAGCCGTGAAGAACCTTCAGGGAGCTAGAAAGATTTTGTCAGAGAATAGTCTCAAAAATGAGACTCCAGTTTCAAACTTGAGAAAGTTTTCTCAAAAACGAGACGGAATTCTCAAAAATGAGACGGAATTCTCAAAAATGAAACTCCAGTCTCAAGAACGAGAAAATCGAAGTCTAGAACCCTTACAGGAAGGGGATTCTGAATCGCCTCAAACTATTCATACTGATCAAACAGATCAAACTCTCTCAGAAACCCCGCCACTCACCCCAGACGAGAGAGAGAAGATTGATGCGGATGAATTGCTTAAATTTGTGGTTTATCGCAGTAAACAGGATTCCTCAATTAGAAGACCCAGAGCTTACGCCAAGAGATGTGTAGAGGACGATCGAGAATTTTGGATGAGTGAATTCGTGGAGTGGCAAAAGAGCCGAGTTGTGAGCAACACTTCTGCGCTACCCCCTAGCACTGATTTTGAGGCTGAAAGTTTGGAGCAACGCCGCGATCGCTATCTCAGGCAATGGAATTCTGATCCGGTACTGAGGAATGGGATTAAAAACGCCCTCTCATCCTGCCCAGAATTAGGCTTGGAGGTCATTGGAGACGACTTAAGGAGGGTAGAGCTATGAACTACTCACCCCGTATCCAAGGCTTACAACTGCCTCTATTTCCTGTGCAGCCCTACCCGTTGAGCAATCCGCTTGTAGAGGGCAAGTCTCAGGCGTTCGTCCAAGAGTCCCCGGCAAAAAGAGTGCTAGGGGGTGATACAAACTCAACTGATCAGAGTAGACCCCCTAGCACTAAGTCTCATGCTTGCGGTTGGGTTGAAGAGAAGACAGTCAAACGTCAGCGTAAGAGTGGCGATACTTGGGAGGGAAAGCAGTATTGGTTTACTTGGGAGGAACCAGGTGGGAAGCATCGCTGTAAATACATCCCCAAAGATCGATTAACGGATGTTGAGCAGTCCGTCTATACCTTAAAGCGATCGATTGAAGAGACGCTGCAACTTTTAGAAAAGAGTGCTAGGGGGTGATGAGATGCCGATGCAACGTGACCTCTACCCTATAGATTGGGAAGCGATCGCCCTCGACATTAAGGAGCGGGCTAGGTGGACGTGTGGCGAGTGTGGGCAGGAATGTCGCAAAACAGGTGAGTTGTGGGCTGACTTTTTTGATCGAACCTGCTGGAGTCTTGCTCAGAATCAGAAGTGGGGACATTACACGCTGACGGTTGCCCATTTGGATCAAAATCCTAGCAACAATGATCCGAGTAACTTGAAGGCACTGTGTACGGTCTACCATCTCAAGCATGATCGTCCCTATCGAATAATGAATCGATATGCGAAACGGGAGCAGAAGGGGCAGCTAACTTTAGACTTGAAAGGGGTTGAAACGGACGGACTGTAAACGTTTGCAGTGAGCGGCTCGTCCACCGTGATAAAGAGTGCTAGGGGGTGACATGGCTGGATTCGGAAAACCTAAACAAACTGAGGCAGATAAGCTGGTTGAGCGGATGGTGCGTCTTAGTTCGATTTCACCTCAGTTGTTGGATCGGTGATCTCAGAATGAGATAGGCTTCAAACCTTGCTACACACTAAGGCTCTGTTTAACATATGTAAACTAAACAGCGTTGCTGAATATAGGTATGAACCATCAGATTCGCCCTCACCCTAGCCCTCTCCCAAAAGGAGAAGCAACAAGACTTCTGGCTCTCTTCTCCCTGGAAGGATTGGGGATGAGGGCAATTCATACTTTGATTTAGCAACGCCAACTAAATTGCCCTAAAATGCAGTTTTGCCGCAGAATGCTATTTATTTGCTTATGTGGAAAGAGTGAACGATCGCACTACAAAATCGCAATATGTGCTGTACTTTCAGGTTTCATGCTTGCTACACCATTGCGAGATAGACCAGCTTCCATGCTTTTTCCTTATCCTCTGTTGCCTTCCAAGTGAATACTGGAAAGCTCCTTTTCTGGTCAGTTAAACTCATGGCTTTCTTAGCTTGAGAGATGAACTTGATCTCTTGTTGATTATATCTCACCACTAAAAACCCTACTACTGCCGCAGGGGGAAAGCCGAAAGTATTAATCTCCGGGTTCTTCTCCTCGAGCTTCCCAAGGTGATTTCTCTCCTCAAGGTGCTTTTTTATTTTGTCTAACCTATCTTTAACAGTCTTATCACTGAAAGAATACAGCGGTGCATTGTCCTGGACTCCTGCGTGTTTGCCACTACTTTGATCTGTCATCCATTCACTTAAGTCTTCTTTGCTTTCTTTCCCTCGCATATACATTATTTCCAAATGGGTTGCATCTACTAGTGTCGCAATACGGTTACCCAAAAGGTCTTCTGTCTTTTTTGGGGTTCGGTCTTCCTTGTCCTCGACCATTTTGAAATAATGAGGTAGCATCCGTGGGGAAGTCAACGACCAATTTACCTTCGCGTTCTCCATTGCGCCTTTGGGCTGCTCTGGGATATTCTGCAACTTCTTATCTTTTACGTGAGTAGCAACCTCTGCCAAGGATTCGTGGCTATGCATCTTAGGCAAGTCCTTCGGTTGGATTGATGTGACTAATAGGCGACCGTCTTCATACAGTTTCATTGCACGTTCAGTGGCTGGGTCATCCTTTTGTAGTTCTTTCCCTGGGGCTGTGACTAATGCCTTTGGTAGAGAAGTTTGCTTCGATTCATCTTCCACCACTTGCTGTGTTAAGGACGAATTTACCTTCACGTTCTCCATTGCGCCTTTGGGCTGCTTTGGTAGAGAAATTGGCTTCGCCGCGTTTTTCATCACTGGCTGTGTTGATAAGACTGCTAAATTTTCATTACCCAATAAAGGAGAGAGGCTACTCTTTGGAGGCTGTTTGTAAGGAAAATTTTGTGGACTCGATAATGAGGCAATTGGTGTTCCTTTGCCTTGTTTATCTTTCAGTTTTGATTCTAGAACCACTCCTGTTCCAACGCTTTTATTAGTGGTAAACTCTCCCCCTGTTCCTTCCGCTTCCGCAGAATACCTGCGTAAGGCTTGCAAGATGTCCTCATCTGAATTGATTTCCTGAGTGTCTTTCTTCAATCGTGTTAGAGTCTCTTGCCGAGTCTTAAAGTTTTTCAAACCAGGAAAGCAATCTATGAAGTTTTGTTTGTCAAGATAATGTCCATTTATTGTGGCTAGCTTATCTCCTAATTGACGTTGTATAAGCCTTTGTTGTTGATGCCACTTCAGCGCCGATGGGACTCGCCTCACTACTCCGCCAGTCTGCTGCACTACATGAGTCAACTCATGGGCGATCAACTCCTGTCCGCCTCGATTCCCCGGCTGATACGCTCCCTCTCGAAAGAATACATCTTGCCCTGTCGTAAATGCTTTCGCCTGGATAGAGCGGTTTAATTGGTCAGACTGATCATTTGCGTGAACTCTCACCCTACTAAAATCGGCTCCAAACGCCCGTTGCATCGGTTCCCGAACGCTTGCTGAAAGAGGCTGTCCGCTTCCTCGTGCCCCTTGGATCAACGCTTCCAAATCGGGTGAGGCATCCATTTCATTCCTAATGCTGAATCGACGCTGCACAATGCTGTCTGTTAGTCGTTGTACCGTTCCTGGCTGGCTCCCACTCGTTGCGGGACTCGTGACAGGTGCATGGATTCGTTGGACAGCTTGACGTGCCACTTGGTCGGCTTCCTGTTCATACTTGTCGTTAAGTTGTCCGATTGTCAGTTTTGCCTGGATTGGCGTTCTGGATGGAAAGAGAGGGCGATCGAGCAAGTTGTCACCCTTCGATTGTCTCGTCAACGGTTGAGCCTGAAGATTAGGTGACGCTTGATTCTGCGGTGCAAAAGGTCGAGTCTGAAGCGGATTGCTGACCGGAACTGAGGTCGTTTTCGTCTGTGCTGGTTTCTGATTTTGCTGATGTTGACGCATCGTTGACCTCAGAACTTAGGGAAAAGTTCTCTTTATTATGAGGGTCACACTCAGATTTGATCGTTAGCCTTTTGTCGAATAAAACGATAGTACACTTGCACCCTATTCATTCCTGCCCTACAATGACGGCGTTGTGTTGAGAGAAAAAGCGATGAATAAGGGTGAATTGATTGATGTCATTGCTCAGAAGGCGGATGTGAGCAAGAAAGAAGCGGATGCAGTCTTGACGGCGATCGTAGACTCGATCGTAGAAGCCGTCTCTGCTGGAGACAAAGTGACGCTGGTGGGTTTCGGGTCTTTTGAGCCACGCGATCGGCAGGCGAGGGAAGGACGCAATCCCAAGACGGGAGAGACGATGCAGATTCCGGCGACTCGTGTTCCGGCGTTCTCGGCGGGCAAACAGTTCAAAGACAAAGTGGCACCAGGCGACTGATTAAAACGATGAGGCAGCGGGATGCGAAAGATCATCCACATCGACATGGACGCTTTTTATGCTTCGGTAGAGCAGCGAGACCAGCCCCACTATCAAGGTCAGCCTGTAGCAGTGGGCGCGACTCCTAATCAGCGAGGGGTGGTTTGTGCTGCCAGCTATGAGGCGAGAGTGTTTGGCATCCATTCGGCAATGTCGTCACGGGTGGCGATTCAGCGCTGTCCTCACCTGATTTTTGTGCCACCCCGCTTTGAGGTGTATCGAGCTATCTCCCAGCAGATTCGCGCGATTTTTGAGCGTCACACTGACCTGGTAGAGCCTGTTGCTTTGGATGAGGCTTACCTCGATGTGACTGAGAACAAGTTGGGGCTGCCTTATGCGACGACGATCGCTAGAGAGATCAGAGCCTCCATTCTAGAGGAGACGGGCTTGACAGCTTCTGCGGGTGTGTCCTGCAACAAGTTTTTAGCAAAGATGGCATCTGGGATGA
>NZ_JBJPHU010000144.1:0-15333 GCF_052939515.1 Phormidesmis sp. 146-33 | reverse complement strand
ATCGGTTAATTAACTGATTTTTATGAGTATCATTTGTTGGTTGATTTGGTATTAGTCCGTTCAAATGCGAGACGTGAATTAAAGTTGTATGTCGCGTTGCAATATATTTTTTAGCCAATTTAGGGCTTCATTTACGGTTGAGACTTGTGTAACAGATGGCATTGCAGGACGATTGATCATGATCATTGGGATTCCCATTTCTCTCGCTGCAATTACTTTTGCATAAGTCGCATTCCCGCCACTGTTTTTACTCACAATCAGATTGATGTTGTAATCGATGATTAGCTTACGTTCTTGTTCGAGTGTAAAAGGGCCGCGATCGTACAGCATTTTCCCTTGAGGAAGCGGCAAAGTGGGATCAGGCGGATCAATCGATCGCATCAGAAACCAAAGATGCTGCAAGCGGGCAAATGGGGCGAGTTGTTGTCTACCGATCGTCAAAAATATTCGACCTGTTTGCTTTTCTAATAGGGTCACCGCCGCTTCAATGCGATCGACTTCGAGCCAACGATCTTCTCTAGCAGATGTCTCAGAAAGATCAGCCGATTTCTTTTGCCAAGCAGGACGCACCAGCATCAGATGAGGAATGTTTGCTCTCGTCGCTGCCGCCGCCGCATTCCAGGAAATCTGAGCCGCAAAAGGATGAGTCGCATCGATCAAATAATTCACCTGACATTCCTGCAAATACGCCAGCAGTCCCGCCTCGCCCCCAAATCCGCCAACCCGCACTGACCCGATCGGCGCTATCGGCTGTTGAGTCCGCCCCGCCAGAGAACTAATCACCTCCACCTTGTCTAACTGTGAAGCGATCACCGCCAACTCCGCCGCATCCCCCGTTCCCCCCAAAATCAAAACTCGCTTAAGATCACTCATACTAATATTTCATCCCTCATCCCTCATCCCCACCATGTCCATCGTCATCGCCGGAGAACGCAGCGGAGTCGGCAAAACCACCGTCACGTTAGCTTTATTAGCAGCACTGCGGCAGCGAAGTCAACAGGTACAATCCTTTAAAGTCGGGCCCGATTATATTGATCCAATGTTTCACAGCGATGTGACGGGTCGATCGTGCCGCAATCTCGACCCCGTTTTGACCTCTGAATCCTATGTTCAACACTGCTTTGAGAAACATACTGTAGAGGCTGAGTATGCTCTCGTCGAAGGCGTAATGGGGTTGTTTGATGGTGCGACTGGCGTGGATGATTTTGGCAGTACGGCTCATGTTGCTAGAGTGTTAAATTTACCCATTCTGTTGATTCTAAATTGCAGTAGTTTGTCGCGATCGATTGCTGCCATTGCCCACGGGTATCAGACGTTTGATCCGCGCCTAAAGTTTGCGGGCGTTGTCTTAAATCGAGTAGGCAGCGATCGCCATTTAGAGTTGCTCACCGACGCGCTCAAACCGCTCAACCTCCCTATTTTAGGAGTTCTTCGTCGTCAGGATGACATTGTGATTCCCGATCGCCACCTGGGTCTCATTCCCACCGCAGAACTCACAGATTTGAATGAGCTGGTCGATCGACTAGCTCATCTAGGAGAAACCTGTTTTGACTGGACAAATTTGCTGCCGTTACTAAAATCCACGCCTCACGCCTCACGCCTCACGCCTCACGCCTCACGCCTCACTTCTCGACTAGCGATCGCTCAAGATGCTGCCTTCAGTTTCTATTACGCTGACAATTTAGACTTACTAAAACAGTTAGGTGCAGAGCTAGTAGCGTGGAGTCCTTTAAAGGATTCAGAATTGCCAGAAAACATACAGGGATTGTATTTCGGAGGTGGCTTTCCTGAAGTGTTTGCCGCCGAGCTAACCCAAAACCATTCAGCGCGTCATGCTGTACAAACGGCCATTCGATCTGGGATGCCGACCTATGCAGAGTGTGGCGGACTCATGTATTTGTGTGAGCAGATTGTCGATTTTGAGGAACGATCGCATCCTATGACGGGCATTCTCCCCACTACTGCCACAATGGGAAAGCGCCTGACATTAGGATATCGACAAGCCACTGCGCTACAAAATAGTCCGATCGTTCAAGTGGGCGATCAAGTATGGGGTCATGAGTTTCATCGCTCTACTGTGACTGAGCCTGAGCAGCCTTTGTTTAATCTTCAAGGCTATCACTCCAGCATTCCTCTCAAGTCAGAAGGTTGGCAGCGCTACCAAGTTCATGCGTCATACACTCATCTCCATTTTGGGGCACAGCCAGCCCTACCAGCCCGATTTCTAGAGCATTGTTTGAGATATGGTGATAGCGATCGTTAAACAATTGGTTAGTTTATTTGTAGGATGTATTAGCGATCGTCAACCTACAGCAGTCCTAAATTAACGTGAATTCAATGCAAGATTTTCGGGCATTGCTGAACCACGGGATGAATTGCCCTAATGCGAAGGGGAACTAAATGTTCAAAGTCCCCCAATTTTGGGGGATCTAGGGGGCGGAAAAGTTGACACTTCCCTACAGATTCATCCTTTCAATCAGAAACGCCGATTTTCGCTTTGTTGTCAAGCTTCTGCCCCCCAACCCCCCAATCTGGGGGACTTTTAGACAAGATTTCCGTTTCAAAGTCCCTCGCTGGTGGGGGATTTAGGAGGCGTTCCCGGATCTGCAACCTCTTGCGAATTATCTCGAAGAGCGGGAAGCGGAGAAGTTTATCGAACTGACGTTAAATTAATTATGAGAATCTTGAAGTAGTGGGTTCTTGGTGATTAGTTCTTAGCGATTAATGACGACTAATGATTCTTGGTTTAAGCGCAAGGATGGAGGCGTTGTCGGTCTAGAATAAATGGCAGTAGTTTGGCAATGTTTCTAGCGTCGTCGATGCCTTGATGGTGAGTTCCTTCTAGCTTAATGCCTGCTAGTTGTAATGCTTGTGACATTCCATATCGCTTAGGTAAGCCTTGAACCTGCGTAAATTGTTGCTTGAGGTTAACGTGAGAAAACGCGATCGGAAAGGAAGCATTATGAAACTGACTATCTTGTTGAAATTGGTTGAAATCATAGTTAGCGATCGACAAAACTCCGTCAACATCGGGTGGCGAACGGGCTTGATAAAGGTTTGAAACTCATCTACGACGGCCAAACATTGTGACTCGACCATAGCGGCCCCAATTTCGATAATTTCCATCTCGTGCCGCTGAATGGCTCCCCGATCGCAACAGGTTGCCTCCAAATCAACCACTAAAAAATGGTCGTATTGATCTAGGTTCATTGGTTTAGGCTCATCATTGACTTCTCTCATAGCTAACTCCGACTTACAGCGTTTGTCGTAAAATCTCACGCACTTCAACTAAAATCTGTCCTAGCTTATTTTGACCGCTTCCATCTTTGCCGCAGCCCCAGTAGTCGTCGATCGGAGAATTTTCTACTAGCCCTTCGTCCCCTGTGCTGAGCAAAATTTCTTGAATGTCTGCATGGGTTCTAAACTTTTGCAGCACTGCTTTTCGTATAACCTCATCCTTTACCTGGTTCCAGTCTGACCGGAGCGGAAGCGCACGATCGCGCCCCATGTTAGCTGCATCTTTAGGAGTTTTAGTCTGACGTACTTTTTCTAAAAAAGGAGTATTGACAAACTTCTGAGCCTGAAAATAATGTTCGCTGGTTGCCCAATACAATTCATCTAGCATAAAGCCATGCGCTGAGAAATTGGAGAAGCACCCATAGGGCTTTTCTCGTTCAACATAAAAGTAAATTGTCATTGTTAATCCTGGTTAATCCTGAAGCTAGGGTGGCCTCCACGATGATAGAACAGCATCTATGATTTGTGCAGGTTAGTTGTTGAACAAACCCCTATGTTTCAGTAGCTTGTACTGGAGGCGTGTGTCCTTTAGATAGTTGATCTGCCTGACGGGTTGTTTCAGGAAGACGATAGTTGGGCGCACAGCGTAATACAGAGTCGATCGCGCTAGTTAGACTAATTCGATGTCCAGTAGAAACATAGACAGGCTTAATGTTGAGTTGAGTGCGAACGACGGCTCCAATCACTTCACCTGCGTCATAGATTGGTTGCCACGCCCCTTGATGTTCTGCTAGTGGTTCATGTTCTCCCAGGTAAGGCGTTTTTGCGACCCCAATTGTAGGTAAGCCACTCAAAACACCCAAATGACAAGCAAATCCACAGCGACGCGGATGAATATATCCATTACCATCACATAGCAACAGATCCGGTAAAGTTTGCAGGCTTGCCAAGGCTTCCATTACCCCCGGAACTTCTCGAAATGCCAGCAATCCTGGAACATAGGGAAAGCTCATCGGACGACGAATCACTACAGATTCTTTAACCTGGAGATCAGGAAACCGCAACACAGCGATCGCTGCACAGGCAATACAATCATCGTCCTCAAAGCCCACATCCACGCCAGCCACCGTTTGCACTGTGCCAAAGTCATCCTCTCTCACCACCCACTTCCGTAATGCTTGCTGAAGCGCGATCGCGGTTTCGGGAGTCGCTGACTGGGTTAAAGTCAACAGAGAAGGCTGCATGGAGACCTGCCAGAAAACGGCTTAAAGAACTGATTGAATCTAGCACTGAATAGGCTCAATTTGGACAATTCAAAAGATATGTCATAGAGCTTGGCTCCTTTGTATCTCGCATTATACTACAAAAGTAATACACCATATTGCAATGCGTCAAGGGCACACCACAACTTTTTTGAAGAAGCGGGTTCGAGCATAGAAGAAATCGTGAAAGCGCTAAGTTTAGAAGTCGATCGAGCCTATCTTTCGGTTTGCTTTGCTCTCTACTCAACTGCATTACTCATACCCAATCAATTTGTGAATGCTACAGATCCTTCGCCCCCTAAATCCCCCGTTCTGAGGGACTTTGAGAATCCGGGACTGCTTTGGCTTGAAGTCCCACACAAGTAGGGAATTTAGGCTGCTCTCCAAGATCAGTAGCACTCAAAGATCAATTTGGTATCAGCCGCCTCAATTTGTGCCTCAAAAAAGCCCTCACTTCTGGTTTATTAGAGGCGAGGGATTGAGACGTTGATACTCTTTTCTTTAGACTCGTATTAGGGTAGCGCTATGCCTCAAGTAGACCGTTGTCTCTATTAGAAAACCGACTAGACTGCTGTGCGCTAATAGACTTAATAGACTTCCTGCATGAATACCTGGCGATTAAGGTTAGCTTCGCAAGTGCCTTCGGCAACGCGGCTATCAGAACAAAGTCCCCCTCCGTGGACTAACGGTTAAAATCGCCTCTTTAGTGTGCGAAGGCACCCTTTGCTCTTGTAGCCCCGACTTTAGTCGGAGGGCATCTATGATTCGTGCAGGAAGTCTAATGATCAGGCAGACATCAATTGCTGAATGCGTTGGGGTTCGTCGCCGAGCCATTGTGGATGTTGAGCCGTCCCGTCAAAAATAGAGGAGGTTTTGAACGGTTCATACTCCCCGCGTGATCCAGCTTCTGCGGTTTTTGCTAACAATGCTTGTACCTGCTCATCTGTCATCGGCTGGAAGGTCTGGACGGCGTTAAACGCTTGATCAAGAATCTCCAGACTGTCCATTCCTGTAATCACGACTGACGTAGGCAGATTTAGCGCATAGTGGAGGCATTCGATCGCAGTAGCTGTCTTCGATCGCAGCAAAATTCCGTTTGCCATACTTTTCATGCCCAAAATACCAACGTGACGCTTGACAAGTTCTGGAACTACGAGCTTTGCAAAGCTACGGTAGTGAGCATCCATGACATTGAGCGGCATCTGGACTGCATCAAACTTAAAGCCGTTTTGGTCTGCTACTTCTAGCATGTGGAGATGAATGTAGGGGTCTTTGTGCCCAGTAAAGCCAATGTAGCGCACCTTACCCGCCTGCTGAGCCTCCAAGATAGCAGCGTGAGCACCTTCTGGGTCAAAAATGCGATGGGGGTCTTCAAAGCGCAAAATTTCGTGATGCTGCACAAGATCGATGTGGTCAACTTGCAGGCGACGCAGAGATTCATCAAGCTGTTTGGTTGCTTCTTGCTTTGATCGACCATCCAGTTTGGTCATCAGAAATACTTTGTCTCGATAGCCGTCCCGGAGTGCTTTACCCATGCGAGTCTCGCTGACTCCATCGTTATAGTCCCAGCAGTTGTCCATAAAGGTGATGCCGCGATCGATAGCAGTCCGAACAATCTGAATGGCAAGTGATTCTTCTACATGGGGCAAGCTGAGGTGCCATCCGCCCAGTCCGATCGCAGAAACTCGCTCTCCAGTACTGCCGAGTTCTCGATAAAGCATTTCTGAATTTGACATAGTTTGTTCTCTACTGCTCATGGTTAAGGCCGTAATTTAATAAACCCAAAGATTGCGTAGGGTAGTGCGGTTTGCGTAACTTGACACACCCTACGGGATCTCTGTTGCAGTGTTGCCTTCTATTTAGTCCGCCGATCCTGGCTCAGTCAATTGGCGATGCATTGCAGCTTTGGCTGGCTCTGGTAGAGCTTGAACCACCGCTGCCTGAACCTTATTCATTATCGATCCTGCAACTACTTCGTCTTTACCTGCCATGAGCGCTTCAAATCCCTGCTTGGCAACCTGAGCCGGGTCATCTTTCTTACTGGCGGCTGCTCTAGTATCATCCATCTCGGCGCGGTTGAAAAAGTTGGTATCTGTGGGCCCAGGCAACAGAGCAGTTACAGTCACACCTGTGTCTTTTAACTCGTTGCGAAGCGCCTCTGAAAAAGACCGCAAAAATGCCTTCGATGCTGCATAAACCGCTTCAAAGGGGCCTGGCATCAGAGCGGCGATCGACGATGTAAACAGAATCCGCCCTTTGCCTCGCTCGACCATTGGTTTTACGACTCGTTTGGCCAGATGCACCGAAGAAACCACGTTGAGTTCGATTAAATTAAGTTCTTTCTGCAAGTCTGTTTCTATAAACTTACCTCCGATTCCCACTCCAGCATTGATGGCGATCGCGTCCACAGGCCCCGTTGCTTTAATCGCATCAGAGAGGGTTTCAACGCCCTCATAGGAGGCCAGGTCAGCTTGCACCGTTTTGACCTGAGCGCCAAGTTGCTCAAACGTCTGAACCATTTCGTTAATCTTTGAGTCAGTCGCTGTGATGAGTAGATCAAATCCATTTTCGGCAAATTGTTTTGCGAGTTCATAACCGATGCCACTGGATGCACCTGTCACGACGGCAAGCGGACGATTAGATGAAGTATTCATGATTTGGGTTCCTGCTGGAGCAATTTTCAGACGGTCGCGACGATAGATGATATAAGTTTTGTATTTAGTCTGTACTATCTTAAATTTGCAGTCGTAGAAGTGCGTCTTTACTGAGGAGTAGATGAATTCTTCTTTCAGGCTTGAGAAGTCAGTGTGAGGAAGACCGCGACCGTCGCAAAGATTCTTTTAGTCGCTTTACATCTACCTGATGGTTGAATTTACAAGACGACTTAAAGTAACCATTCCTCTTAAGTTTGCGCGAACGATCGTGAATTAAACAAAACTGTCTTCTGTAATGTATTGAGCCATACGAAACGCACCATCAGCATTCCACGCAATCTCTGGGTTCATCAAATTTATGTCGTGAGAGATCCGATCGACAAACCCGGACGTAATCCCAAATAGACAGCTTTCTCAATGCGAACGTTCATCCGGTGACAACACCTACGCGCATAGAACTGCTCAAAACCTATTCACACTTGGGAGACTACTAAAATGGTAGCCTTACAGACCGCTATGACCCGGTTGAGATGGTCGATCGCTCTACTTCTCTGCCTGACTTTAAGTTGGGGGATTGTTCAGCAACCGACACTCGCCTCTAGCCATCGAGAAGCCCCGCTGATTGCAGGAGATCCGTTAGCAGACAACACGGATGTTTATGCGTTTCGCAGCTATGAACCAGGGCGAGAAGACACCGTTACACTGCTCTGGAATCACATTCCCCTGGAGCCGATTTCAGGGGGGCCACAGTTCTATCCGTTTGGGGATGATGTTCTCTATGACATTAAAGTCAACAATCGGGGAGACGGCGGTGACGACATTACTTATCGCTTCAAATTTCAAACAGAATTCGTCAATAAAGATAGTGTTCTCGGTATGGTTGCGCCTAATCAAGACGGTGTAATTAGTACCAATGATGACCCCGATTTTAACCAGCGCCAACGCTATACAGTGACCGAGATTCGGCGCGGCTTTATGGGCATGGGACAACAGCGCAAAGTGTTAGGAAGAGGGCTTTTGGTGCCACCGAGCAACATTGGCAGCCGAGCTACACCCAACTATGAAAATCTAGCTTCTCAGGCAGTCTACACGCTCAACAATGGCTATCGTGTCTTTGCGGGACAACGATCGGAAGGGTTCTATGTTGATCTGGGCGGTGTGTTTGATGTGTTGAATTTTCGGTCAATTAGCGACACAGGCGGCAGAAATACCACCGGGAAGTTTAGCGTGAATACCTTGGCGATCGAGGTTCCGATTAAAGATCTGACGCGCAATCGCAAAATGACCACCAATCCGACTGATCCGAATGCGGTGATTGGTGTCTATTCAACCGCAAGCCGCTGTGCGACCAAGATTTCTTCTACAGGCAACTGCTCAAAACCGATTCAAGTATCTCGCCTGGGTAGTCCTTTGGTGAATGAAGTCGTGATTCCTCTGGGTCTAAAGGACAAATTCAATGCCAGCGAGCCTGAAAACGATGCTCAGTTTGCTCAATTTGTGGTTGATCCTCAATTGCCGAAACTGATGCGATCGGTGTTTGGCATCACGATTCCGCCTGCACCCCGCAATGATCTGGTGGCGATTTTTGCGACGGGGATTCCTGCTAATTCTGTGCCGGGTGCGCCTCAGTTCACGACGTTCTTGTCCGATGGCAAGCCTCACGAACTGTTGCGACTGAATACCGCCATTCCTCCGACTCCCGTAGGTCAACAAAACCGTCTGGGACTGCTCGGCGGCGATCTGGCTGGCTTTCCGAATGGGCGGCGTGTGATTGATGATGTGGTAGATATTGAGTTGCGGGCTGTCGCTGGAGGAACGCCTTTTACGCCTGCGACGAATGTTGCGCCTAACAATACTTTGGGGGATGGGGTTGATCGTCCGAGTGTGCCATTTCTCGATCGCTTTCCCTATCTAGGAACGCCGCTTTCGGGTAATCCTCCGCCTAAGACTACTTAGAATTGTGAATTAGATAAACCTGGCGAATTACAGCGGTTACTGATTGGGTAAGCCACAGTCCTGTCATCACGGGTGTGGGGTGTGGGGTGTGGTGAATGCAAATGAAAATGGCTGTAATTCGCGGTTACGAGAACAAAATCCGCCTTCGCGGGTTAAAACTACCTTCCTGAGATGGCGGATTTAACAGCGATCGAGTAGCAACCAGGGAACGGTCTATGTCTTGGCAAAGGATTGTGCAGGGGTTGAAAGGGTTGATTTTGGTGGGGATTTTGGTGTTGGGATTGGAGGGCCGATCGACGCTGGCGGCTAGTTATGAGATTGCTTCTTCCAGCTTTGCCGATCGACGGTTAAAAGTCGCCCAAACGCTGGTGCGATACTTGCCCGATGAGGCGGATGGTTACAATCAGTTAGCCGCTGCTTACTTGCTCAAAAGTCGAGAAACAGGCGATTTTAGCAATACGATCAAAGCTGAATCTGCGTTGGAGCAGTCCTTAAAAGTTGCTGCCAACAATGAAGATGCTCTAAAGCTGCAACTCAGTTTGTTGCTCACCGAACATCGCTTTCGAGAAGGGCTAAATCTGGCTGAGAGACTGCTTTCTCGGTTTCCCCATGATCCCCAAATTGAGACGGCTCTCATTGATGCTCAGGTCGAGTTGGGAGCGTATACGGCTGCACAGTCCACTGCTAAGACGCTAACTGCTAACCATCCGAGCGCTCCGGTTTATGCCCGACTGTCTTATTTACACTCGCTGCGGGGCAAGTCATTAGATGCGATCGCTTTTCTGCGTCGGGCGATTCAGACAGCAAATCGTCACGATCGCGAAGGGCTTGCCTGGTATCGGGTTCATCTCGGACTCGAATTACTCAATGCAGGAAACTGGACAGCGGGAGAACAAGCAATTGACCAAGCGCTGCAAGCGTTCCCAGAATATCCCTTAGCATTGTCAGCAAAAGCGCGGGCCCGTCTGACGGCAAAAGATTGGAGTCAGGCAGTGAATTTTTGGCAGCGATCGCAGTCTCAAATGCCTTTACCGGATACTGCAATTGCGTTGGGAGATTTGTTTGCATATTTGGGCGATCGGGACTCGGCTGAACGGCAATATGATCTCGTAGATTTTTTGGTGAAATCAGGCGGTGACCCGTTTGAGAAAGCTTACGCCCATCAACTTGTTTTGTTTTGGGCAGATCGAGAAAGCCATCTAGACAAAGCGCTGCACTTGATCGAACAGGAACGCATGACGCGATCGGACATCTACACGTTTGATGCTTTAGCCTGGTGTTTGTGCAAATTAGGGCGACTGTCTGAGGCGAGAACAGCGATCGATCAAGCATTACGGTTAGACACGCCAGATTCACGAATTTTGTATCATGCTGGAGTCATTTATCACAACGCTGGAGAGAACGCCAAAGCAATTACTTTTCTCCAACGGGCACTCAGCATTAATCCAGTTTTTCATCCTCTACAAGCTACGATCGCTCATCAACTGTTGGCCCAAATGGGTGTTGTCGATCGATAAATCTTCTATTCCATTTGGTGTTTACTTTCTATTTCCACTTCAGAAATGTTATGAACGTACTTTCGGTTCTCTATCAATTCATTTTTCTGTTAATAGTCTTTGTAGAACTGTTTGGATTTGCTGATGTCGCGGCTGCTCATCCGTTGGGTAATTTTACGATCAATCACTTTTCTCAACTGTCGATCGCGCCTCATCAGGTTACTATTCAATCTGTTGTAGACATGGCAGAGATTCCAGCGTTTCAGGCGTTACAAATTGCCGACACTAATCACGACAAATCCACCTCTGACAAAGAACTCAAGGCTTATCTAGAACAAATCGCACCTCGCTATGCCAACAACGTGATCCTGGAAGTCGATCGCCACCCCATTCCTTTACAGCTAAAAAGCAAAACGGTGAGTCTGCCTCCCGGCGCAGGTGGATTGTCTACGCTGCGAATGGAGTGGGAAATGATGGGCAACATTCCTGACTTAGAATCATCAGATCCGCATCAACTGAGATTTGAAGATAACAACGATCGCGCTCATATCGGTTGGCGAGAAATCGTAGTCAATCCCAACAATGTGAACATATTTGATAGTTCTAGCTACCGCAATTCTTTGACCGATGCCCTCAAAAATTATCCCCAAGATTTGCTGACAACGCCGCTCCAAGAATCTGTCGTCAATCTGTCGTTTACTCAAGGCGAAATTCCTGCCAATGCTACCCCGTTGTTAGCTCGTCCAGAAGGCTCTCATTCTCTCACTGATTTGAAGGCTATCCTGACCCCTAGCTATCAGCGATCGTCTCCTCTACCTGTCAACTGGACTTCATCTAATGGCATCTGGGTGGCGATTGTGGGTGCCTTCATTTGGGGAGCCATGCACTCGTTGTCTCCTGGTCACGGCAAAACTATCGTCGGAGCGTATTTAGTCGGTACGCGGGCTACTCCTCAACATGCGTTGTTTTTAGCATTCATTACGACGATTACTCATACGATCGGAGTCTTCGCGCTGGGATTAATCACTCTATTTGCGGCTGAATATGTTTTGCCTGAACAACTCTATCCCTGGCTGAGTTTAGGATCAGGTGTAATAGTGATTACGATTGGATTTAGTTTATTTTTCCAGCGGTTAGGATTTTTCCAAAAGTCGATGCCGTTGTTGGGTCACAATCATTCACACGATCATTCACACGATCATTCACACGATCATTCACATAAACATTCACATGACCACTCACACAAGCCTATTCACAGTCATTCACACAACCATACTCACGGTCATTCGCACCCTGATCACCTACCGACTGACTCACCTGTAACCTGGAGTAACCTTTTAGCATTAGGAATTTCGGGTGGATTGATGCCCTGTCCAGCAGCGTTAGTATTGTTATTAGGAGCGATCGCACTCGGCAAAGTTGCATTTGGACTCATTCTGGTGCTGGCATTTAGTCTAGGATTGGCGGGCGTTTTGACCGGATTGGGCTTGCTGCTAGTCTACGCCAAACACTTATTTCAAGACATGCCTGTTTCCCTAAAATTTGTCCATCGTCTCCCAGCGATCGGGGCCTTGTGTATGGCGATCGTGGGCTTAGGCATTTCGACTAAAGCACTGCTAGAAATTGGAGGACTCCGATGATTGATCTATTTTTAACGGCTCAACTGGCTCTCCCGAATGTAATTTGCTATGAACAGCTAAAAGACGGTCAGATTCGAGATCTCAGCCACCTCTGCGGCAAAAGCACGCCCCCCAATTCCACCGTCAACGACGCTAGTGTGACTCCCTTTGAAACGTTGCCCCCCAATAATCGATCGCTCGACTCCAACGAGCCAGACGACCCACCTGAAGAGGATGAAGAAGAATAAGGACAAAGATTCTGTAAACCCAGCGAATTAACTCGCGGCTGTGAGAACAAAACCTGTGCAGGTCAAACTCTCAATATTACGTTTGGTGAATTGCCTGACTATTTGAGCCGCCGCAACGAGGCACCCTCAGATTCAGATTTAATCAAGGGCTGATATTGCAGTACCCTAAAAAATGAACCAAACTTTACTGTAGAATCATGCGCGTTTTCGTCCTCCTGTTTACTGCCGACAACGAAAATACAGGAATTCACACCATCAGCATCGGTCATCGCAACGTCGTTCTGATGTTTGAAGAAGAGGACGACGCGACCCGCTATGCCCTGCTGCTCGAAGCTCAAGACTTTCCCACCCCGATCGTTGAGCAAATCGATCGCGCCGAAATCGAAGAGTTTTGCACAGGTGCCGATTACGAATCCAAGCTCATTCCCAAAGGCTTTGTGCCCCAAGACGAATTCGATCGCCTCCTCCTCTCTCCCCCCGAAGCCAACCGCGAAGACACCGACTGGCAGCCCGACGGCAAAGAAGCTCCTCCGCCAGATTCAGAGATGCCAAACAGCGAACTCGATCGCATCCGGCGACAGTTGGAAGGGCTTTTGTAGGGAAGGGATGAGGGATGAGGGATGAGGGATGAGGGATGGAGAGCTTCAGGTTTTGTTCTGAATTCTCTTCACACCTTGCCTGATCTGGGAATTAAGACAGAATTTGAAATCACACAGGAAGACGGAAGGATGAATCGAGAACCGCAAACCGAAGATGCCAATATTCCTCCCTCCTCCCTCCTTTCTCCTCCCTCAGAACGCGGTCATTTGCTGACAGAGCAGGTGAATCTTGAAAGCTTGAATTTAGATCAGCTTTCGACTGTGGAATTGGTGGAGTTGTTTAATCGGGAAGATGCAAAGACGATCGCTGCCATTGCCCAGTCCAAACTTCAGATAGCAGAGGCGATCGATCAAACGGCTCGTGCGCTGCGTCAGGGAGGACGACTTTTCTATATCGGGGCTGGCACTAGTGGACGGTTGGGAGTTCTTGATGCCGCAGAATGTCCGCCTACCTTTTGTACTCCCCCCGACCTCGTACAAGGAATTATTGCCGGGGGGGCAGGGGCGCTGTTGCGAAGCTCTGAAGGATTGGAAGATTTGTCAGAAGACGGGGCGGCGGCGATCGCGCATCATCACATTACTCAACTCGATGTCGTCGTTGGCATTACGGCTGGGGGCACGACTCCCTATGTTCATGGTGCACTGCAAGCGGCCAGACAGCGAGGGGCGACGACGATATTTATTGCCTGTGTGCCTGCTGATCAAGTCAGCGCTGAAGTAGATATCGACATTCGCCTGTTGGTTGGGCCCGAAGTATTGGCTGGCTCGACTCGACTCAAAGCGGGCACCGTCACCAAACTGGTCTTAAATATCCTCTCGACGGGCACGATGGTCAAATTGGGCAAGGTTTATGGCAATCGCATGATCGATGTCGCCGTCACCAATCGCAAGCTACACGATCGCGCCCTCCGTATTCTGCAAGACCTGACCGATCTCAGCCGCGAAGAAGCAGGCTACCTACTCGAACAAAGTGGACGATCTGTAAAACTAGCCCTCCTCATGCACTGGACAGGACTGGACAAAGAATCAAGCGATCGGCTCCTGGCAACTCATCAAGGCAATCTGCGGCAAGCAGTGTTGTCGAACGAAATGCAAACAGGCTAATCTCCACCCGGAATAGCCACAATCTGCCACTGACCTTCTGCTTTCCTCAAGACTACGCGATACTCCAACGGGTGAAACGCATAGCGATTGAACACATAACCCTTTTTGTCATTGGGCAAAATAATTGGAGTCCAGCCCTCGATCGGGCTGTAGGCCTCAATCTGCTCCTCCTGTCCATTTTCAAATATTGGACGATCGAAGTCCACTACTTCATTTGACAGTACCGCAATCACCGGACTGTTGAGGCTGGGTCTTGAACGGACATTGACACGATCGCCCACCACAATCACTTTAGAGAGCGAGTATTCAATGCCCTTCGACTCGCGTGGCGGTGGAAACTGCTTTGCAAAGGCATCCTGCACCGTCGGACAGATCCAACCATCTAGCGTCTCTGCCGATCGAACGTTCCTTTTGCCGCACCCAGACGACAGCGATTTTTCCAAAATGCCCCACAGTCTTGCCTTGGGGTCACTCAGCTTCAGACTTTCTAGCGATTGGGGGACACCAAATCCCATCGAAACGCCCCTAGCAGGAATCAGCGCCGACACAAATCGAACATCTCGCTTTTGGACAGCTTTCTGCAACCGTTGACGAAATGCTGCAAACTCAGGATCATCATCAGTTTCATCACTGAGAACAATTTTTTGACGCGGAAAGTCCTCTAATTTTGGCTCAGGAGTGGGCGGAGTCGAGGGCGTGGGTGCAGGTGCAGAAGGTTTTGGTGAGGGCGTGGACTGAGCCACCGGAGTTTGAGGGGGGGGATTTAGACGAACGATTGCCGCAATACTTGCCCCCACAACGGCCGCACAGGCGACGGCGATCGCAATCCACAAAGGTGCATTTCTCATAACCAAAAACCAGACGTGACGATACGGTAAGTAACTACAGCAGCGATCGCCCAATTTTACGAAAGTCCTTGATAGGAGAGAATCACAGCACACCTTCACCGAACGATCGAGAGTTAAAAAAGCTGGCGGTTAAAACCACGCCTACAAGCACGAATTCTGCCTTCGCAGTAGGAAGAGCGGCAAATTAATTCGCTAAGTTTATTTAATTCAGGATTCTAAGGATCGTGAATTAACCAACCTGTAATTCTCGCGGTTTCGCTTCGTTTAATTTAGCTTCAGCCCCCTTGTATCTTAAGAGTGTGGCAGACCG
>NZ_JBJPHU010000143.1:0-15378 GCF_052939515.1 Phormidesmis sp. 146-33 | reverse complement strand
GTTCGCTGACCACCCCCTTTCGCCTGACTATTACCCACAACCAATAGATGCGCCCCCCCGCTTGAAAGACGCTTGCTCTACGCATTCACCCGGTAATGTCATCTGTTTAGTGTCATCGCCGAGATGCTTCGCCCCCTAAAGCCCCATCCTGGGGAACCTTGAGAAAGAAAGTGCTTCTAGAATGCAAAGAAACTTCTCAGGGGTTCAAAGTCTCTCACTGGTGGAGAATTTAGGGGGCTGAAGCCGACTGAAACGAAGCGATTTGTGAGTTGTGTGTGCACGGTAGCTCTCAAAAGGGAGGAAACCGGATGCAAAGTTAGCCTTTTTGATGCAAAGTCCCCTTTGAAGGGAGATTTAGGGGGATCGAAATTCGGCAATCAATAAAGAAAGTAATCTCAATTTGCAATCTACTAATTCTATTTGAGTTGTGAGGATTCTGTGATAAGTGGTTGGTGATAAGTGGTTAGTGATAAATTGTGAGGCTAAGAACTAATAGCTAACACCATTTGCAGATTCTTACAACTGATTTAAAGCTGCCATAGTTCAAGATATTGCTATTTAAAATGTCACTTCTCGAAAGACGCAACCATGAGGAAGACAAAACCAGCAGCATAGAGCCACGGCAATGCAATTAAGCCAATAGCGACCTGAGTAGCCCCTTGAGCATTCGCCAGCCACACCCCAACCCCTGACACCACAAATGCAATAGGAACCAGTAGGGCAAATCTTACAAGCCACCCACGCCATGCAAGTGTCATGTTCGTCATATTAGCGATGCTGATGATGCTTCCGCCAGCAAATATCACTCCTACAACGGTTCCTACGATCGATACAATGCTGTTGATGACAACCAGGGACATGGACAAACCTCCGTTATAAGTCTACTCAACATAGTTTGAAACTAGCCTTTATTCAACTAATTGAAAGCCTTACTCAGCCGAGCTTTCAATGTCTTTAAAGATCTAATTTTAAGTCACGGATAGGACACTCAATCAGATCGACCATTTGACCCGATCGAGTAGGCACATCAGCTCCTTTGGTGGCTATTATTCCCACAGATTGAAAATTGTCTACTGAGCATCAATCCACTGAGCATCAATCCCCGCATCTCCAGCAGATTTCTACTTCAACAAGTTAATACAGTTTTGCTTCCAGGTAGCGCCAGTTGTCTGTTTAGCCGACTAAAGCGATCGCTAAGTTTCTGTCTCAGGTGCTTTGACTTTCATTTTTGACTTTCATTACACGATTCCAGAGGTAGGTTACGCTCACTGATTGTCTCAAACGAATCGCTCTAGCGGCTTCTCGATAGGTTTGAGCATCCGTCAACAGCATTCCTGTTTCACAGCGCAAGTGGTAATCGACCGATCGCTGCAACATCGGCGGGTCATTGCGTTCTTGAGTTTCTCGATGTTGATCCACTTCGTCGGCAGTCGGGCGGGGAGGCAGAGCAGCCCACCAGATTCCATTGTCGTCTGGGCCAGTGGCCGCATTCGCAGGTTTTTCTCCGTTGAGGTTAGTGATTGTATTGCTTTGAAATGCGTGAGTGCGCTGGGTGTTCATATCACCACTGGTTTTGCTGATGTAGTAGTCTACTTCCCAGGTTTGAGTTGCGATCGCGACTGCACGATTACAGCGAGTTTGTGGAATGAGTTCTGTGTTTTCAGCGCAACCGCTAAGAGCCAAGAGTAAAAGAATGATTGTCAACCAACCTGTAGTTTGAACCTTCATAAGACTGGTTGAGAAACAGTGATCGAAATCGCTAAAACGTTCGTCAGAAATGAATTTCAAAGTTTTTCTAAGCTTAATCCCAATGCTTGACTTTAATAGTAGCGACATTTGACCAAACGATAACGAAAGGGAATAGGTGAGCAAAAGGTAAGAAATCTCACAGTTTTTTTTCAAGATTGCTTAGATGGTTTAAAGCATTCAAGCACCTGTGAGGACTTTAGTGAACCATATTCTGACAGAACGTTTAAGACAAAAGAGCTTACAACGCTGGTGGGGCATGATTGGGCTAGGTTTGGGAGTTGTTTTTGTATGGGTAACAGTCATTGGATTACCTGCGATCGCCGCCATTGGCAAGACCCATCAAGTTCTCTCAACGCCTGAAAACCTGATCTGGGGAGAACTCTTTAAACCCAACAGCAAGCCAATTCTAAGTGTAAAGTCGGGCGATCGTGTCATTCTGCAAACCATCTCTCACGAGGCAATTTTAGCGGATCAGGGCGACACGGTTGAGTTTCTAGCTCAAGGGGGAATTTCTAAAAATCAAGTTCTCCCTGACCAACTGAGAACCAAAGCATCGGTGAAGAAAACTGGCCCTGGGCCGCATGTGATCACTGGCCCTATTTTTGTAGAAGGGGCGCAGCCTGGAGATGTGTTAGAGGTCAAAACGATCGCCATTGAGTACCGTTCTCCCTATGGCGTGATTTCTAGTCGTCACAACCGGGGTGCGCTGCCCGGAGAATATCCTGAGAATAGTGCCCCGATTTATACTAAGGTGATTCCGATCGATGCCAAACGAGAAATCGGGATCTTTCAACCCAGCAACAAGCTTCCGGTGATGAACATTCCCCTCAAGCCTTTTATGGGACTTATGGGAGTCGTTCCGGCAAATCCGGCTGACGCAGTGAACTCAGTTCCTCCGGGCGTGTATGGGGGCAATGTAGATGTGAAATACCTGGGACGAGGTTCGAGCTTCTACATCCCTGTCCAGGTTCCTGGCGCTCTATTTTATTCGGGCGATCCGCATTGTGCTCAAGGAAATGGTGAAGTTGCGCTGACGGCGATCGAGTGTTCTCTTACACCCACCTTTGAATTAGTCGTTCACAAAGATATGAAGTTGTCTACTCCAATGGGCGAAACCAAAGAAGCCTGGTATGCAATGGGACTGGACAAAGATCTTGATGAAGCGATGAAGAAATCGGTGCGAGAATATCTGCGTATCGTGAATGAGCAATATGGATTAACCAAGCCAGATGCACTGCTGTACGCAAGCGCTGCCATTGATTTTGAGGTGTCGCAAGTCGTAGATATTGTGAAAGGAATTCATGCAGTCATTCCCAAACAAGCCTTCAAGGGATTAGAAAAGAAACGGTAACCAAGGATTGCTATTCTGCAACCTAAAAAAGAGTTTGCGCTTGGTCTTAAAGTTCTTCAGAATTGGCAGCTTGGGGGGCAGAAGCTCTAAACATCGAAGCAAAAGAACTAGATCAAATTCTCATAGATTTAGTAACCAGCTTGCATTTGGTAACCAGCTTGTATAGTGAAACGATCGCTTCCATCATCCTGGTTAGTCTCGAAATTGTAGTCTCATACTCAATCAATTTGTGAATGCGACAGATCCTTCGCCCCCTAAATCCCCCAGTCTGGGGGACTTTGAGAATCCGAGACTGCTTTGGCTTGAAGTCCCCCACAAGTGGCGAATTTAGGTTGCTTCTCCAAGATCTGTAGCACTCAAAGATCAATTTGGTATTACCCATCAGACTGCCAGGTTGAAACCGATCGCAGTACCGCAGGAATCTCAGAGGTGTCGATCGGGAATTCTAACTGCGTTTCAGAAAGTCCTAAATAGCCTGACTCCATAAACGAAAGCAGCATTCTTTGTAGCGCAAACCAAACTTCAGACTCGTATTCCCAATCTTTGCCGCGGTTTGATCGGGCGGCAATCGATCGCAGCGCCCAAAAATAGCTATTTCGCACCACAGATCCTCCTTTCTTGAAGGGCGGAACATCTTCATGATGGATGTAGAGAATTTCGTCTTGTAGCCTGACTCTCATAGTACAATTCAAAAAAATAACCCTCGCTTCAGCCGTGTGAACTGGGGCAAGGGTAAACACTGTTTGATCACAATTTGATCACGATCGCCTTCCAAAACTGATAGACCCTGGACTATTGGATTTTAATCTCCTCAAGTTCAAGGTCTAGAACTCAGCTTTAAGACTGCACTCGCTTAGTAACGTTGCGAAAAGCTGCCACGGCCGCCGCCTCGATTACCACCACCGCCACGGTTGTCTTCACGGGGCTTGGCTTTGTTGACGCGCAGGTCACGACCCATCCATTCGGCACCGTCAAGGGCTTCGATCGCCGCTGACTCTTCGGCATCGGTGTCCATCTCGACGAAACCAAAGCCACGCATCCGACCTGTTTCACGATCAGTAGGAAGCTGAACCCGCTTGACTGTACCGTATTCCGCGAAGATAGCAGTCAGGTCTTCTTGTGTAACCTCGTAGGAAAGGTTACCAACATAAATCGACATTAGAAGAAATTCTCCAGAACCAGAAATTGCAGAGACGTTAGATTCGGAGAGATGCCTGTTAGCAAAAACAAACTGACCAGCCGAATTTAATACCCTCCTCAAGATTAACACAAATCACCAAATGCAATTCTCTAAAATGTGGATGCCCCAGATAATCCCTAGATAAGGGGGGCTAAGTCCGTAAAATAGAGTCTGGAAGATAACAAAACATTAAGGAGAAGTTTATGACTGTCCCCCAAACGTCCCCCTATGGATCTTGGAAGTCGCCGATCACGTCCGATTTGATTGTTGCAGGAACGATCGGTCTGGGACAGGTAAAGCTCGATGGCGAGGCCATTTATTGGAGTGAGTCACGCCCGACCGAAGGCGGAAGAAATGTGATCATTCAGCACTTAGATGAGACCGCCACCGATGTCACGCCGCCGCCCTTCAACGCTCGAACTCGTGTGCATGAGTATGGAGGCGCAGCCTTTACCGTGATCGACGGGGTGGTTTATTTTTCTAACTTTTCTGACCAAAGGCTTTATCGTCAGATTGGGGGTATTGAGGCAACGCCATTAACGCCTGCATTGTCTTTGCGATACGCAGATGTAATTCTCGATCGTGCTCGCAACCGTTTGATTTGTGTGCGAGAAGATCATACAGTCGCCGATCGCGAAGCCGTCAACACCTTGGTGAGCATTCCTTTAGAAACTCTCGAAGCAGAACAAACCATTCTCACCACTGGGCAAGATTTTTACGCCTCGCCGCGGCTCAGTCCCGATGGTTCTCAGCTTGCCTGGATCAGTTGGAATCACCCGAACATGCCCTGGGATGGCACAGCGTTGTGGGTGGCTCAAGTGCGAGCAGACGGCACGTTAGAGGCTCCTCAACAGATTGCAGGCGGGACGGAGGAATCCATTTTTCAGCCTGAGTGGTCACCTGATGGCGTGCTGTATTTTGTCAGCGATCGTACAGGCTGGTGGAATCTCTACCGCTACCAGGTTGATGACATTCAACCGCTCTGTCCGATGGAGGCGGAGTTTGGCTTGCCGCAGTGGGTGTTTGGCATGGCTACCTATGGGTTTGCGTCAGATCAACAGATTATTTGCACGTACAGTCAACAGGGCATGAGTCACCTCGCTCGTTTGGATTTGACGACTCACAAACTGGAGCCAATCGCGACTCCCTACACCAGTATTACGGGATTGCAGGTCTCAGAAGGCCAGGCGGCGTTTATTGGCGGATCGTCTACTGCGCCGGGGGCGATCGTTCATCTCAATCTGGCAAATCAAGCATTGACCGTACTGCGTCGAGCCAGCGAGTTGTCGATGAATGCGGGTTATCTTTCGGTGCCAGCGGCGATCGAGTTTCCTACAGACAACGGTTTGACGGCTCATGCTCTTTACTATGCGCCCAAAAATCAGGACTTTATCGCACCGAATGGGGAACGTCCTCCGATGCTGGTCAAGAGTCACGGCGGCCCGACGGCTGCAACCTCTGCTTCATTTAATCTGGGCATTCAATACTGGACAAGTCGCGGATTTGCAGTTCTCGATGTTAACTATGGCGGGAGTACGGGATATGGGCGATCGTATCGTCAGCGTCTCAACGGTCAATGGGGCATCGTCGATGTGAATGATTGTGCCAATGGAGCAAAGTATCTGGCAGAACAGGGCAAAGTCGATGGCGATCGTCTAGTGATTGCGGGGGGCAGTGCGGGCGGATACACGACACTTTGTGCGCTGACGTTTCGGGACACGTTTAAGGCGGGAGCGAGTTACTACGGGGTGAGCGATCTGAAAGCGTTGGCAGAAGACACTCACAAGTTTGAGTCGCGCTATTTGGATAGTTTGATCGGCCCATATCCAGAACGAAAAGATTTGTATGATCAGCGATCGCCCATTAGCGCCGTCGATCGATTAGCTTGCCCCGTGATCTTTTTTCAAGGTGACGAAGACAAAATTGTGCCGCCCAATCAAGCCGAAATGATGGTGAATGCGCTGCGTCAAAAAGGCATTCCAGTTGCCTATGTCTTATTTGAAGGAGAACAACACGGTTTCCGCAAAGCCGAGAATATTAAACGAGCGCTAGATGGAGAGTTTTACTTCTACTCTCGTGTGTTTAAGTTTTATCCCGCAGAACACATTGAAGCGGTGACGATCGACAATCTTTGACATACTCACTGTCCTAAAGGAGCGGTAATTCTTGACGCTTCACCGACTGATGCTACCGAAGTAGTTACGTTGTCTCTGCGTCCGTATAGAGTCGTGGCAATGCCCTATCCCGACTTTGTTGATATTTGCTGCATTTTCGTCCCGGTCGTGTTCAGTGCCACAATTGAGACATCGAACCGACCGAACTTTTAGATCCAGCTTGCCCCACTTAAAACCACAACACGAATCATGGATGCCCTCCGACTAAAGTCGGGGCTACAAGAACAAAGGGTGCCTTCGCACACTAAAGAGGCGATTTTAACCGTTAGTCCACGGAGGGGGACTTTGTTCTGATAGCCGCGTTGCCGAAGGCACTTGCGAAGCTAACCTTAATCGGGCAGGAAGTCTATTTGCGATCGACTCAACACAGATAGATGTCACAAACCCTGAACTGCCCCAGCTTAAAATCAAAAAATCCTTGGACAAAACCCGTCAGAATGGTAGATGAGCTAACAAAAAACAAAGCTACCCATTCCTATGACGATCGCTCCCCTCAGTTGGATACAACTCGCCGCCCTCACAGATTGGCAACTCGATCGCGTCAACGGTGACACCAACGCCCAAGCTCGACTTCGCCTTTTTGGTCAAACCGAATCTGATGTGCGGGTGACCCTTTACCGAGACAATCACGCCTGGTGTCCCTATTGCCAAAAAATCTGGCTCTGGCTCGAAGAAAAACAGATTCCCTATCGCATCGAAAAGGTGACGATGTTCTGTTATGGCCAAAAAGAAAGCTGGTATAAGCGCAAAGTGCCATCGGGAATGCTGCCTGCGATCGAGCTAGACGGCCGAATCATCACCGAAAGCGACGACATTTTGATCGCACTAGAACAGGTGTTTGGCGTGTTAAACAAAGGCATGAAAGACCCTGACGTTTTGCCGCTGAGAGGGTTAGAGAGACTGCTGTTTCGGGCGTGGTGTGGTTGGCTTTGCCGTCGGGTCGGGTCGCCACGAGAAGAACAACGCAGTCGCGATCAGTTTGTCAGCGTCGTGGGTCAGGTCGAAGAAGCGCTCGATCGTACCCCCGGCCCTTACTTTCTTGATGAGTTTGGTACGGCTGACGTGATCTTTACGCCCTATGTCGAGCGGATGAATGCCAGTCTTTACTACTACAAAGGCTACTCTCTGCGAGAAGACAACCCGCATTTATCAAGCTGGTTTGACGCAATGGAAGGCCGACCCACCTATCGGGGCACTCAGAGCGACTTTCATACCCATGTGCATGACCTACCGCCCCAGATGGGAGGCTGCTGGGAAAATGACCAACCCCAGACGCGACTCAATCAGACACGAGTAGATTGTGGCCCGTGGGATGGCTTGCCTGATGTGACTTATCCAGAGCCAAAAACCTCTCGGACGGAGGCACTTCAGCGAGTGATTCAGCATCGCGACAATATTATTCGAGTTAATCCTGCGGATGATGCTCTGATCGAGGTGGCGCTGCGGTGTGCGTTGACTCATTTGATGACGGGTGAAGTTTGTATGCCGCCATCGGGGTCTGATCTGGCGCTGCGTTATTTGCGCGATCGCATCAATGTGCCCCGTGACATGTCGATCTATGCTGCCAAACGCCTGCGCGAAGCTTTAGAAAAAACGGCTGCATTGGTGGGCGATCGTCAGAGTGATCCGCTCCCGACTCAACACCGACGCGACCAAGACCCGGCCAATTTTGCCCGAAGTTAAGGTCAATTCGATATGATTCCTCCGTGTCGAACCGTCTCACCGTAAGTCTCCCGCAGCGGTTTACAATCGTTTGATCGAGCCAGGATAGACATAGCCATTGAATCCGGCGGTCAAAGTATTGTAGACAAACAGGCTGCCTGAGATGCGATCGCCTACCTGAAGTTTCATGCTGTCAATATCGACAAAGTGAATCGGAAAGCCTTCGCCCTCTGAATCGAGCAGCAATCGTCCCCCAGCCCCATTCACGATCGTGCCTGAAATCCGTTCGTCTGTAAAATGATCTGACATTTTGTAAGCCTGAATAAAGAGTTGAAAGATAAGCAAATCAGTCTGGTTTAGCCTCGTCGAGAAGGCGCTTTGGGACGGTTGTGAGCATTTCCAGTCGCCTTTCTACCAGACGGAATCGATTGACTGGATCGCCCTCGATTTTGTCCGTTTTGGATTGGCTCAGGCTGGACGCGGGGATCAGGCTCAAACGTGGCAATGACTTCTTGAGGAAGCGATCGCTGAAGGAGTTTCTCAATGCCGACCAATAGTTTGTGTTCATCGACGCAGACGAGCGAAATGGCTTCACCGAGTGCCCCAGCGCGACCTGTTCGACCAATTCGATGTACGTAGTCTTCGGGCACGTTGGGCAACTCAAAATTGACGACGTGGGGCAAATCGCTGATATCCAACCCCCGCGCTGCGATGTCGGTCGCTACCAACACCTGCAAACTACCTTCTTTAAATTTGGTCAGGGCACGAGTCCGAGCGGCCTGACTTTTGTTGCCATGAATCGCCATTGCCTGAATGTCGTCTTGAGCTAACTGTTTGACCAGACGATCGGCACCATGTTTTGTGCGAGTAAACACCAACACCTGATACCAATTGTTGCGTTTGATCAGATGCGCTAATAGGGCGCGCTTTCGTTCGCGATCGACGGGATAAATTCGCTGAGTTACGGCATCCGGAGTCGCTTCATTGTTAGTAACTTGAATCATCGCCGGACGAGTCAGCAGCGTCGCCGCAAACGCTTTGATTTCGGGTGAAAAGGTGGCTGAGAAAAGCAAATTTTGCCGCTGTTTGGGCAAGAGTGAGAGAATGCGGCGAATGTCACGAATAAAGCCCATGTCTAACATGCGATCGGCTTCATCCAAAACCAAAATTTCAACCTGTGACAGATCCACTGTTCCCTGCTGGACGTGATCGAGCAGTCGTCCTGGAGTGGCGACCAGAATATCGACTCGACTTCTCAATCGTCGAATTTGTGGGGTAATGTTGACACCGCCAAACACTACCAATGAGGTCAAGTTGAGATATTTACCATAGTCCCGCACGCTTTCTTCGACCTGGGCCGCAAGCTCACGAGTCGGGGTGAGAATCAGCGATCGAATGGGCGATCGTCCTGGAGAATTGCTGCGAGTGCCCTGGTGAGAAAGTCGGTGTAAGACGGGTAGAGTGAAGCCCGCCGTTTTGCCTGTTCCGGTTTGTGCGCCTGCTAAAAGATCGCTCCCCGCAAGCACCGCTGGAATGGCTTGGAGTTGAATGGGGGTCGGCTGAGTGTAGCCGCGATCGCTAACCGCACGGACAATTTCATCGGACAGACCGAGCGTAGAAAAAGACATAAGGCTCCAGGATAGTATCGGTCTGTCGCCATGCGTAGCACCAGTCTTTGGCAGACGGATTGAAGTAGTAAGTTGAGACAGACGGTACGAAGACTGAAAGCGAATACCGCAGTCTTGCATCTTAACAGACGGTGAGCGATCGTGCCGCTAATCTCGTGCTTATTTGATTGTAGAGTGGTTAAGAATAGTCCGACTTTTAGACTTGAGCATTCCTTTTTGTGTGAATTAAGGTTGCTTTTAGTACGATTGCGGCTGTCATGACTTCATGTAAAAGTTATTCTCGATCGTATTCTCAAAGCTTTGTTTTCAGTGTAAATTTCTTCTAGGATATTTAGATTTTTTGTCATTAGTTAAGAGGTTCACTCGTTATAAAAAACAAAGCCTCGGAACTGATTCCAAGGCCCGTTTGCGTTACTTAGCAAGTTTTAGAAGGAGACGAGTCAGCCTATCGTCAGCCTATCGATTGATAGTCACAGACTCTTTTTCAGAACTGACAGCCTGGAAAGCCTTCTCCAGACCCATCACCTGCTTGGCTTGTGACGACAAAGCAGAGGTGTCGAGCCAGTTTACAATCAGCGCATCGGTCGAAAACAAACCGCCACCATTGACGGCAAACAGCAAGAAGCAAGCTGCATAGACGGCAGATAGCTCTAAGTAAGGCAGATTGAGACCCGCGACAAGAATGTGGTGGTAGATCGCGACGCACATCGTGCTAAACAATCCGAGTGCTGCGGGACGCGCAAGAAGCCCGATCGCCAGTAAGGGTGCAGCAAACAATTCGGTAAAGGCTGCTACGTAGCTAAAGAAGATCGGAAATGGCAGTCCGATCACTTCGACGTAAGCCTGAGAAAAACTTTGGATATCGCCCAGTTTGTCTAAGCCGTTGTGAACCATCATGACACCCGCGACGAGGCGGAGAATGGCCCAGGTCGATTGAGTCCAGATGCCAGAGGTGACACTGGGTTTGAGAAGTTTGGTAAGGAGTGCGGTAATTGCCATGATTGAAGATTGAAGGAAGAGAACTTTTATTTATATTAATAATCTTAACACAACTTATTAATAAATATAAACAAATGTTGTGATTTTCAGCGTAGTCTTAACAAAATCTATGTGCCTGTCGTACAACTCTTCTAGATCGTCTGATTAAGTGCTTAGAAACGCTGATTGGATGAAGTTCTTTTGCTTCGGTGTTTAGATCTTCTGCCTGCCAAGTTGCCAATTCTAAGGGACTTCTGGACATTCAAACTCAACGTTTCGTAGCGGATTGGGCAATGCTAAAAAAGAAGCCCCGATCGCTCAGGAGCTTTAGTTGATTCAAAGTTCGATTAGGACGATTAGAGGGCAAAAGTGGGACGACAGCCTGAGAGAAGTTCGTGTAGATTGACGACGTTGCCAATGATGGCGATCGCAGGTGCCCCAAATTGAGCGGCTTCGACTTGAGCGACGATCGTTTCTAGCGTGCCAATGAGTTCTTGTTGTTCGGGACGGGTTCCCCAGCGGACGAGGGCGATCGGCGTTTGTGAACTCAGCCCGGCTTGATCAAGTTGAGCCGTAATATAAGGCAAATTGTGAATGCCCATGTAAATGATGATCGTTTCTGAACCGTGGGCGATCGCTTGCCAATTGACAGCGGGACGGTACTTTCCAGCTTCTTCATGTCCCGTCACAAAGGTAACTGACGAACTGTACGATCGATGGGTAAGCGGAATGCCCGCATAGGCTGGGGCCGCAATTCCAGAAGTCACTCCAGGAATCACCTCAACGGGAACGCCCGCCTGCACCAGATCGATCATTTCTTCGCCACCCCGCCCAAACACAAACGGATCGCCGCCCTTGAGACGCACGACGATCGCCGCCGTCTGAGCCTTCTCAATCAACACCTGGGTAATTTCATCCTGCACCATTGAGTGACGACCGCGACGCTTTCCTGCGCTGATCTGCTCGGCTTGCGGATTGATCATCGCCAAAATCGGCTCACTCACCAGCGCATCGAAAACCACCACGTCGGCACACTCTAGCAAGGTCTTGCCTTTGAGCGTCAATAAGCCTGGATCGCCCGGCCCTGCGCCAACAAGATACACTTTACCGAGGCACGCAGGTTGAGAAGTTGAGACAGAATCAATCATGTTTGAGGTCATGGAGTCGGGCAAGTTGCGAGGGAATGGGGATGGAACCAGTTCGTTTTGAGCAGCAACGGATTGGGTGGAGACGTTGGAGAACCTTAAATTCTTGAGCTAGGGTCTAATGTCCTCGGTCTAATGTCCAATATCTTCGTCGTTTTTGTTGCACTGTTTAAGAAATGGCATGATGACAGCTTAAACAGCTAGTTCTGTGAAATTTGCAGCATCAAATACCGATTTCTCAAGGAAATATTAAATGAACCTAAAGGTTTCAATCTTTTATCCCAGAATATGCGTTTAAGGGCAAGGCTGCAAAATTAGATCGACTAGAAGATTGACCAGGGTATCACTAACTTCGAGGGAAGCCGTCAGCGTCAGATGCAGATTGGGAAACTGAAGAGACAACTGCTCAAAGCGTTGAGCGATCGCATCAGTAATTCCGCCTGGAAACAAAAAGTAAGGCAAGATAGTTACCTTAGCGTGTCCCTGGCTGGCTAATTCCTGGAGTCGAGTTTCTAAACTTGGGGCAACGAGCCAGTAAGCGGGGACTGCATTGAGAGCCTTTGCCAACTGGTCAACAGATTGGTTGCCGCCCGATCGCCGACTGCCATGAGATAGCAGAATGTGGGCGGATTGGGAATCTAAACGGCTGGTGAGCAGATCCTTGAGACCTGGATGAGTGCCCAAGTGAGGAGAAATGTTGATCGTTCCGGGGTGCGATCGTTGAGCAATTTTGACTTGACTGGGAATGTCTTCCATCACATGCATCCCCGGCAGCAAAAACAGAGGCACGATTTGAATGGAACTGTGCGGCGTTAGCATCTGACCAAACTGCTGAATCTGTTCGTGAAGCGCTAAAGGAGAACATTCTAGAGTTGCTGTCTCAACTGGAGCTTGAATCTTCTGCCGAATCAAGGTCGCAAGTTGAGTCATTGCCGCCTGGGGACGGGGATCGCGACTGCCGTGAGAAACTAACAAATAGGCTGAGGAGGAAGGCAAGAATGCACCTACACAACGAAGATAAGCCAATTATAGAAGTTGTGGCGATCGATGGCCCGATCTTGTCAAAGTGACTCGATGGTCAGGAAATTGCTGAATGCGGATCACCTCGCTATTCAGCAACGTCCCTATCTGTTTAGTTGCGCTATGTTGCGGTATTTAGTTGCGCTGTACGTAGGCAAGCGTCAGACTATCGTGAGCCAAGAAGTGAGCCAGATGAAAGGCCCGATCTTCAGTTTCTAAAAGAATTTGCTCATAGAGGTAACGAGTGGCGCGATCGCCCAGACTTTCTGCCTGAGAAGCTTGCCGTCGCAGCATGGTGATGATCGCTTGTTCGGCTGCTAGGTCATGTTCGACCATTGCTCGCGAGTCGTAGAGATCATCTGATTCGGGGTCAAAGCAGCAGAGTTCTGCCAATTTGGTGAAGCTTGCGGCCGGGATTCCTCCCAATCCATTCAGCCGTTCTCCAATTTTGTGAACGTATCCTTGAGCCGCTTCATAACTCTCATTAAAGAACTGATGCAACGAATAAAATTCGGCCCCTTCCACGACAAAGTGATGCTTTTGATACTGCAAATACAACGCTTGGAAACTCGATAGAGCAATGTTGAACCCTTCACAAATCGGAACGGTAACATTACGCTCTAACAGAATTGCATTTTCAGAGATTTCGCCAAAGCTCCTGACGACGGTCTGTACATCAGCCATGTTTTTTGCCCCTCTAGATTGCGGATGATCGGAAGTCGATCGCCCTTAATTTACCAAATCGATCGGGCATTTTCCAGTCAGAGTTGTTCTGATGTCAGCTTGACAAGGTTTTTTCGCTTCGGTGTTTGCGTCTTCTGCCCCCCAACCCCCCAATCTGGGGGACTTTTAGACAAGGCGTTGCTGAATCAGGGAATGAATTGCCCCAAAGCGGCGGGAACCCCAAGGTTCAAAGTCCCCCAATTTTGGGGAATTTAGGGGGCGAAGAGATTAACACTTCCCACAGAGTCATCCCTCCAATCAGCAACGCCTTAGACAAGACTTCCGATGCAAAAGAGGATGGTGGAGAATGGCGCTTGAGGATAGAGTCTCTAGTTTGCCGCCGTGAATGCTGTCTAGAGATTGGTTCCAGCAAATGTGTTGCACTGTTCTGGATCGCCTGTCTCAATGCCCTTTTTGAACCATCGGACTCGTTGAGCCGCGCTGCCATGAGTAAAAGATTCTGGAACCACATAACCTTTGGCGCGTTCTTGAAGTCGATCGTCTCCAATTGCACTTGCGGCCGTCAGCGCTTCTTCGAGATCACCTTGCTCTAAAATTTGTCGCGATCGTTGGGCGCGATTTCCCCAAACTCCGGCAAAACAATCTGCTTGTAGCTCTAGTCTGACCGAGAGTTGATTGGCTTCTGCTTGACTTGACCGACTTTGGAGCGACCCCTTGCGGGTATCTCGAAGAGATCGCACTTTGTCTGAAATGCCTAATAGATTTTGAACATGATGTCCGACTTCGTGAGCAATCACATAAGCCTGGGCAAAGTCTCCCGGTGCCTGATATTTGCTCTTGAGGTCTTGATAGAAACTAAGATCAATGTAGACTTTTTGATCACGGGGACAATAAAACGGGCCAACTGCCGATCGCGCAAACCCACAAGCAGACTCAACAGCATCTGAATACAGAACCAACGTTGGCTCGATATATCTGCCGCCATTTTGTCTAAAAATCTCACTCCAAGTGTCTTCGGTATCCGCCAAAACCACCGATACAAAGTCAGACATCTGATCGGTTGGAGGGCTGCCAGTGCGCGATCGAGTCTGCGGTGAAGTCGCAACAGGACGCTCTCCAGACGAATTGCCTTGATCAAATAGAACGCTAGGATCGCCGCCTAACAACGTTACTACCAATGCTAGAAGGAGTGTCCCGATACCACCACCGACAATAGGAGCCGAAACGCCCCGACCGCGCCGACCTCAACGTTGGTACTTCTACGCCCCTTTTCCCAATCCATGATCGCAACTCTCCAATGTCTAGTTTGCAGGTCTATTGCTCAAGTCAGCAGGTTCTATTATTTTTATTCTGCTAAGTTGTTGATAGCATATCTGCGAAGCTAATTGAGATCATCCCCCGTTAGAATGTGAACTTTTTGAGTAGAACCTCAAGTTCAGCATTGGGATAGCGGATTGCTGATAGGGCAGTCATAAATTAGTTGTGAGAATTTTGAAATAGCCCGTTCTCACACCAAATCAACGGTTACTTGCTACAGATCCTTGCCCCTAAATCCCCCATTCTGGGGACTTTGAGAATCCGAGACTTCTTCGGCTTGAAGTCCCCTACAAGTGGCGAATTTAGGTTGCTCTCCAAGATCTGTAGCACTCAAAGATCAATTTGGTATAACCCAGCAACGAAGCGAAAAAACTTCATCGAATTCACGTCTCTTAAGAAATTGGGGAAACGCCCCGCAGATGACCTCAAGATCTCCTTATACCAAATTCACTAGTTACTGATACAGATCCTCGCCCCCTAAATCCCCCAT
>NZ_JBJPHU010000142.1:0-15379 GCF_052939515.1 Phormidesmis sp. 146-33 | reverse complement strand
GGAACGCAAGCGGGACATCGCCGAATTCCTGAACCTGACCGAGGCGGGCGAAGGCGTGCGCATTTTTATCGGTTCAGAAAACAAGCTTTTCTCACTTTCCGGTTCAAGTCTGGTGGTTTCTCCCTATATGAACGCGGATCGGAAGATCATCGGCGCGGTGGGCGTCATCGGACCGACCCGGCTGAACTATGGCCGGATCGTTCCGATCGTCGATTACACCGCCCAGCTGGTGGGCCGCCTGGTCAGTGACCGCGGCAAGAGCTGAAGAAGGACGAAGCGAGATGTCGCAGGAAGAACCCACCGCCGCTCAGGTGGAGCTGGAAGAGTTTGAACCGCAAGTGGATGAGCTGGAGGCCCTGAAGGCCGAGCGCGACGAGCTGCGCGACAAGTTCATGCGGGTGCTGGCGGATGCCGAGAACAGCCGCAAGCGGGCGGAGCGGGACCGGAAAGAGGCCGAGATGTACGGCGGGACGCGGCTGGCGCGGGACCTCTTGCCGGTCTACGACAACTTGAACCGTGCGATTCAGGCGATCCCGGAGGAGAGCCGCGCGGCCTCGGCAGCGCTGATCGAGGGGGTCGAGCTGACCCTGCGCGAGCTGACCAACGTTATGACGAAGCATGGGATCACGATGATCTCGCCCGCCGTCGGGGACCAGTTCGACCCGCAACTGCATCAGGCGATGTTCGAGGCGCCTTTGCCGGGAACGAAAGCGGGGCAGATCATCCAGGTGGCGACGGAGGGGTTCCTGCTGCACGACCGGCTGTTGCGCCCGGCGCAGGTTGGGGTGTCGTCGAATGTATCGTAGGGTGCGCTACAGCGCACCTTCGGACGGTGCGCTGTAGCGCACCCTACGATAATCCCTTGATTTCGTAGATAAGCTTCAAGGCCTCCATAGGCGTAAGCTCATCCGGGTGGATGTCCTTCAGCCGTTCCTCGACCGCTGAGACCCTGTGCTTTTGTGGCAGGGGCGCGGGTGAGGCGGCTCGGAAGAGGGGAAGGTCGTCGATCAGGGTGGCCTGCTTGCCGCCCTCTCGATCGCCCTTCTCCAGCGCGTCGAGGACGACCTTGGCGCGTTCGATGACGGAGGCGGGCAGGCCCGCCAGACGCGCGACCTGCACGCCGTAGCTGCGGTCGGCGGCGCCTTCGCGGACTTCGTGCAGGAAGATGACCTCGCCTTCCCATTCCTTGACGGTGACGGTGGCGTTCTTCACGCCGGGAAGCTTGCCCGCGAGCGCCGTCATCTCGTGGTAATGCGTGGCAAAAAGGGCGCGGGAGCGGTTAACCTCGTGCAGGTGTTCCAGCGTTGCCCAAGCGATGGACAGGCCGTCATAGGTCGCGGTGCCCCGACCGATTTCGTCCAGGATCACCAGCGCGCGGTCGTCGGCCTGGTTCAGGATGGCGGCGGTTTCGACCATTTCCACCATGAAGGTGGAGCGGCCCCTTGCGAGGTCGTCAGAGGCCCCGACCCGGCTGAAAAGTTGGGAGACGAGGCCGATGCGGGCCTCTGTCGCCGGGACGTGGCTGCCCGCCTGGGCGAGGAGGGCGATCAGGGCGTTCTGGCGCAGGAAGGTGGATTTGCCGGCCATGTTCGGGCCGGTCAGGAGCCAGATCGCGGGGGTGTCCTTGTCGGTGAGCGCGCAGTCGTTGGCGACGAAGGGCTGGCCGTCGCGTCTTAGGGCGCGTTCGACGACGGGGTGGCGGCCGGCGGCGATCTGGAAGGCGCGGCTGTCATCGACTTCCGGGCAGCACCAGCCTTCCTCGGTCGAAAGATCGGCGAAGGCGGCGGCGAGGTCGATCTCGGCCAGGGCGCGGGCGGCTTGGGCGATGGGGGCGGAGTGGGCGAGGATTTCGGCCTTGAGGGCCGTGTAGTGGCGCCTTTCGATTTCCAGGGCGTGGTTGGCGGAGTTGAGGATGCGGGTTTCGAGGTCGGAGAGCGCGAGCGTGGTGAAGCGGACCTGTCCGGCGGTGGTCTGGCGGTGGATGAACAGTTCCGGCATCGCGCGCATGCGGTCTTCGTGGGTGGTCGTCGTCTCGATGAAGTAGCCCAGCACGTTGTTGTGCTTGATTTTCAGGGATTGGATGCCGGTCGCTTCGATGTAGTCAGCCTGCATCCGGGCGATGACGCTGCGGCCTTCGTCCCTGAGGGCCCGGGTGTCGTCGAGTTCGGGGTCGTAGCCGGGGGCGATGTAACCGCCGTCGCGGGTGAGGAGCGGGGGTTCGGAGACGAGGGCGCGGGTGAGGTGGGCGACGAGAGCGCCGTGGCCGACAAGGGCTTGCGCGGCATCGGTCAGGAGTTGAGGGGCGTCGGTCAGGAGTTGGGCGATGCGGGTCGCCTGTTCGAGACCCGCGCGGATGGCGGCCATGTCGCGGGGGCCGTCGCGGTCGAGGGCGAGGCGGGAGAGGGCGCGGTCGATGTCGGGGACGCGGCGGAGGGCTTCGCGGAGTTGGTCGCGGAGGGAGGGGATTTCGAGGAGATGGTCGAGGGCGGCTTGCCTTGCGTGAATGGTGTGGAGGTCGAGCGAGGGGGAGGAGAGGCGGCGTTCGAGAAGGCGCGCGCCGCCGGCGGTGACGGTGCGGTCGATCGCGGCGAGGAGGGAGCCTTCGCGGCCGCCGGACAGGGCTTGCGTGAGTTCAAGGTTGCGGCGAGTTGCAGCGTCGATCTGCATCGTGCCGCCTGCGGGCTCCTTCACGGGGGGCCGCAGGAGCGGCATCTTTCCGCGCTGGGTGAGGTGCAGGTAGTCGACGAGGGCGCCCATCGCGGAGATCTCGGCGCGGTCGAAACTGCCGAAGGCGTCGAGGGAGGCGACGTGGAAGAGGTCGCAGAGGCGTTTTTCCGAGTTCGTCGAGTCGAAGCTGCCGCGGCTGAGGGGGGTGATGGAGAGGCCGTCGAGGAGGGGGGCGATGTCACGCTCGCGGGCTTCCGAGAGGAGAAGCTCGCGGGGGGCGATGCGGGCGAGGTCGGGGGGAAGGCGGGTGAGGGAGGAGGGCATCACCCGGAATTCGCCTGTGGAGATGTCGGCCCAGGCGAGGGCGGCCTGGTCGCGGACCTCGGCGAAGGCGGCGAGGAAGTTGTGGCGGCGGGCTTCGAGGAGGGAATCCTCGGTCAGCGTGCCTGGGGTGACGAGGCGGACGACGTCGCGTTTCACGACCGATTTGGAGCCGCGCTTCTTCGCCTCGGCTGGGTCTTCCAGCTGTTCGGCGATGGCGACGCGGAAGCCCTTGCGGATCAGGGTGAGGAGGTAGCCCTCGGCGGAGTGGACCGGGACGCCGCACATGGCGATGGGTTCGCCGAGGTGGAAGCCACGCTTCGTCAGGGCGATGTCGAGGGCGGCGGCGGCGGCCACCGCGTCGTCGAAGAACATCTCGTAGAAGTCGCCCATCCGGTAGAAGAGGAGGGCGCCGGGGTTCTGGGCCTTGATCTCCAGATATTGCGCCATCATCGGCGTGACGGTGTCTTCGGTCACTGCGGTCCCCCTTCGGTGGGGGGAGAGTATCGGGTGGGGGGTCGCCGGGGAAGGGGGTGCGCCACGCGCGGCGCATAACCTGGAGCGCGTGATTTCAATGGGTTAGGTTTGGTCATTCAGAAATCTTTAACTTTGCGCGATAGCGCGGGCGCTGCATGGTCGGCGGTTTTGCGGGTTGTCCGAGGGCCTGGGCGACGCCTCACGCAACCTGACAACTGCGTGTGCTGGAAGCACTGTTGCCGCCGGTCCCCTGTTCAAGGGCGAAGCCGGAACGTATAGTGAACAGATGGTCAAGCGCACATTGACAGAGAAGCTGGAGATTCTGGCGGACGCCGCCAAGTATGACGCGTCCTGTGCCTCCTCTGGTGGCGAGAAGCGAAGCTCATCCGACGGGATGGGGCTGGGGTCTTCGGGCGGCGCGGGCATTTGCCATGCCTATGCGCCGGATGGCCGCTGCATTTCGCTGCTGAAGATCCTGATGACCAATTTCTGCATCTATGACTGCGTCTACTGCGTCAATCGCGTGTCGTCGCGGGTGGAACGCGCGCGGTTCACGGTGGACGAGGTGGTGAAGCTGACCATCGAGTTCTACCGCCGCAACTACATCGAAGGGCTGTTCCTGTCCTCTGGCATCGTGAAATCGCCGGATGACACCATGGCCGACATGGTGCGGATTGCCCGCACCCTGCGCGAGCAGGAGAATTTTCGTGGCTATATCCATCTGAAGACCATTCCCGACGCCGCGCCGGAGCTGATCGCCGAGGCCGGGCGCTGGGCGGACCGGCTGTCGGTGAACGTCGAGCTTCCGACCGAGCCGGCGCTGGCGGCGCTGGCGCCCGAGAAATCGGCGCAGACTATCCGCAAGGCGATGGCCGACGTCCGCAGCCGCCGCGAGGCCGCGCGGGAGCCCAGTCACAAGGGGCGGCGCCCGACGCGGTTCGCGCCGGCCGGGCAGTCGACCCAGATGATCGTCGGCGCGGACGCGGCCACCGACGGGCAGATCCTGTCCACCGCATCGCAGCTTTATTCGTCATACAAGCTGGGCCGGGTCTACTATTCCGCCTTTTCGCCCATCCCGGATTCGTCGAAGCTTCTGCCGCTGATCCGGCCGCCTTTGGTGCGGGAGCATCGGCTTTACCAGGCCGACTGGCTGATGCGGTTCTACGAGTTCCAGCCAAGCGAGATCGTGACCGAGGGCGGGATGCTGGACCTGGAGGTTGACCCCAAGACCGCCTGGGCGCTGGCGCATCGGGAGAGCTTTCCTGTTGACGTGAATCGCGCCCCGCGCGAGGCGCTGCTGCGGGTTCCGGGGTTCGGGTCGAAGTCCGTGGCCCGCATCCTGGAGGCGCGCAGGCATCGCGCCTTGCGCTACGAGGATCTGACACGGCTTGGCTGCGTTCTGCGCAACGCACGGCCCTTCATCCAGCTGCCGGGCTGGACCCCGCGGCAGCTGGATGACGCCAACCTGCGCGCCCAGTTCGCGCCCCGCGCCGAGCAGCTTTCGCTGTTCTGATGCGGACGCTTGTCCTGCCCCGGATCGGCACGGTCACCGCCTGGCGCGATCAGGCCAGGGCCTTGGCCCGGCAGGGTGTTCCGGCCGAGCGGGTGCGCTGGCAGCTTGCAGGCGACGGGACGGCTGACCTTTTCGCCGATGCTCCCTTGGCCCATGCGACGGGCCGTGACCTGAAATTGACGCGGGGTGCGATCGAGACCCTGGAAACCGCGCTGTGCCATCGCGATCCCGAACGCTTTGTGCGGGCCTATGATGTTGTGCTGCGGCTTGCGGACGGCAGCCTGCGCTGGGGCGACCGTTCGGACCCCGCGATGCATCGGCTGATGATGCAGGAAAAGGCCGTGCGTCGCGACATTCACAAGATGCACGCCTTTGTCCGGTTCCGCGAGGTCGGCGACCCTGCAGCGACCCGGAGGGCGTTCGCCGCCTGGTTCGAGCCGGACCACCACATCGTCGAGGCCGCCGCGCCGTTCTTTGCCCGTCGCTTTGGCGACATGGACTGGATCATCGCCACGCCGGAACTGACCGCCACGTTCGAGGCGGGAAGTCTGTCGTTTGCGGAGACGCAGGCCGAAAGCCGCCCGCCGCCCGATGCGACCGAGGACCTGTGGCGGACCTATTTCGCCAGCATCTTCAATCCGGCGCGGCTGATGGTCTCGGCCATGACATCGGAGATGCCGCGGAAATACTGGAAGAACCTGCCCGAGGCGGCGCTGATCCCCGAACTGATCCGAAGCGCGCCCGCCCGAGCCCGGGCCATGCAGGACGCGGCGCCGACGATGCCGTTGCCGCATGTCGAGCGCTTGCGCCCGCAGCGCCCGCAGCCGGACAGCGAGGGGTTGACGCTGGCGACGATGAAACCCGCGCTGGACGCCTGTCGGCGCTGCCCGATCGGCGGCTGTGCCACGCAAGCGGTCGCGGGCGAAGGCCCGGCGGACGCTCCGCTGATGATCGTGGGCGAACAGCCGGGCGATGCCGAGGACCTGGCCGGTCGGCCCTTCGTCGGTCCGGCGGGCAGGCTGTTCGACCAGTGTGCCGGCACCGCGGGGCTGGACCGGAGCGCGGCCTATGTCACCAATGCGGTCAAGCACTTCAAGTTTCAGCCGCGCGGCAAGAAACGGCTGCACCAGCGACCGACGACCGACGAGATTTCGCAGTGCCGCTGGTGGCTTGACCTGGAGCGGCAGCTGCTGCGCCCGAAGCTGATCCTGGCCTTGGGGGCGACGGCGGCGGAAGCGTTGACCGGGAGCGGGGCCAACCTGCTTAAGCGCTGCGGGGGTGTGGAGCGCGGTCTGGACGGCGCGCCGGTGCTGGTGTCGCTGCATCCGGCGCATGTCCTGCGGCTTCCCGACGCGGACGCGCGGAGAGAGGCGGAACGCGTGTTGACCCGCGACCTGGGGCTGGCACTGGACATGGCCGGTTTGCAGCGCGCCGGGTAGTGCGGGGCCGGCGGAGCCGGGGCAAGCCCCGACCTACAGCACGTAGCGCGAGATGTCGGCAGAGCGGGCGAGGGCGCCGAGGTTGGTCTCAACAAAGGCTGCGTCCACGGTGACGGATTGGCCGGAACGGTCGGGGGCGTGGAAGCTGAGTTCCTCGAAGACCCGCTCCATCACCGTGTAAAGACGGCGGGCGCCGATGTTTTCGACGGAGCGGTTCACCTCGGCGGCGATGCGGGCCAGGGCGGCGATGCCGTCGGGGGTGAAGGTGACGGTTACCTCTTCGGTCGCCATCAGGGCGGTGTACTGGCGGGTGAGGGCGTTGTCGGTGTCGGTCAGGATCGAGACGAAATCTTCCTCGGTCAGGGGGGCGAGTTCGACGCGGATCGGTAGGCGGCCCTGGAGTTCGGGGAGGAGGTCCGAGGGTTTTGCGATGTGGAAGGCCCCGGAAGCGATGAAGAGGATGTGGTCGGTCTTCACCGGGCCGTGCTTGGTGCTGACGGTGGTGCCTTCGATCAGGGGGAGAAGGTCGCGCTGGACACCCTCGCGGCTGACATCGGCGCCCCGGGCGTCGGACCGGGCGCAGATCTTGTCGATCTCGTCCAGGAAGACGATGCCGTTTTCCTGCACGGCCTCCATCGCTGCGGCGCGGACGGCTTCGTCGTCGAGAAGCTTGTCGGCTTCCTGACCGATCAGGATGTCGTAGCTTTGGGCGACGGTCATCCGCTTGCGGGTCGAGCGGCCGCCGAAGGCCTTGAACAGGTCCTGCAACCCCTGCATCTGCTGCTCCATGCCGGGCATCCCGAAGCCGAGCGGCATGGCGGGTGCGACGTCGGCGACGTCGATCTCGATCATCGTGTCGTCCAGCTCGCCGCGCTTCAGCTTGCCGCGGAACATCTCGCGCGTTTGCTCGCGGGCGTCCTTGCCGGCGAGGGCTTCGAGGACGCGATCCTCGGCGGCTTTGTGGGCGCGGGCCTTGACCTCTTCCCGCATCGCGGCGCGGGTGTCGGCGATGGCGACATCGACAAGATCGCGCACGATGGAATCCACGTCGCGGCCGACGTAGCCGACTTCGGTGAACTTGGTGGCCTCGACCTTCAGGAACGGCGCCTTGGCCAGCTTGGCCAGGCGGCGGGAGATCTCGGTCTTGCCGACGCCGGTGGGGCCGATCATCAGGATGTTCTTCGGATAGACCTCGTCCCGCAGGTCGTCGCCAAGGCGCTTGCGCCGCCAGCGGTTGCGCAGAGCGACGGCAACGGCGCGTTTGGCGTCGCGCTGGCCGATGATGAAACGGTCAAGCTCGGAGACGATTTCGCGGGGGGTGAGGTCGGTCATTCGGTGGATCCATAGGGCGGCAGGCGGGATTTGCCGGGAAAATCGGGAAGGAGGTCCATCACGCGGGCCCGCAGTTGCACCCACCAGGTGCCGATGGCGGTGATGAAGGCGCCAAGGATCAGCAGGACGACGATCCAGCTCGTGCCGCCGCCCTCGCCCGTCACCCAGGCGATGACCAAGGCGATATAGGCGATGGCGGCGGTGAGAAAGCTGCGCCGGTCGATCACCAGCGCAAGGAGGGTGATGAGGGCCAGCGCGATGGCCAGAAAGCCCATGCCGCCGCCATTCAGCAGGGTCACCGCGACGGTGTTGACGAGGGCGGGAGCGGCAAGGAGGTGGCACCAGAAGGCGGTCGCGGCGTGGCGGCCAAGGCGGTGGGGATCTCGGGTGTCGAACCACATGCCGGTCAGGAAGGCGCCAATGCCGAAAAGGAGCGTGGCACTGGCAAAGGCGGGGCTTCTGCCAAGATCGAACAGCGCAGAGAAACCGCTGGTCGCACCGCCCAGCGCGTAGAGCGTCGCATTGGAGACCATGACCGAATAGACGAGGCCAAGCACGAACAAGCCCGTCAGAAAGGCGGCGAACGGCAGCCGGAAGCGGCGATACCACAGCATCATCGCCAGCGCGGCCAGAAGGAACGCGCCGATCCCGTCATTCTGGTTCACCGCCGCGCCTTGCCCAAGAACGGTAAAGGCAAAGATCAGGATGCCGACGCCGTAGGCGGTGGCAAGCACCATCGAGGGCAGGGTCATCCGGCGCCTCAGCGTGAAGTATCCGGCCCACCACCAGGCGATGCCAGCGGTGGCAAGCGGCACGAGCGTCAGCAGGGTGAAGCCGCCAATCACGGTGAGAAGCGCCGTCGCCCCAGTCAAGAGGATGATCAGGCCGATGGAGATGAAGATCTCGGAGAAGCCGCGGAAGAACTCGAACGGCTCGTCTTCCTGCGGCAGGGCGGCGCGCTTTCCGGCCCGGTCGTTCGCGAGGGCCTGTACCGAGGCTGCCTGCGCTTCGGTCAGAATGCCTGCGGCGACGGCAGCGCGGAGGTCTTCTGAAGTCATGCCGGCAAACCTTAAGCGGGAAACTGTCGGTGCAGAGATAAGGGGTTTGTCCGGTCAAACCAAGTGAGGTAAATTGACGGCGCGACGCGGTATCTACAATTCGTGCATGCAGAGCTACGGGGCGTATATACGAATGCGTAGCACAAGTGGTTGACTTAAAAGAAAAACGGGGCGGCGGAAAACGCTGTTGTTGAAAGGGACGAGTGAATGGACGACGAAGCTCCGAAACGGTTGAGCATCGCCGAAAAGCGGGCCTTGGCCAGCCCGCTGGTGCTGACACCCACCGAACAGGTCCGCGAACTGCAGGTCGAGGCGCTGCGGACCGAAGGCTGGGCGGATGCCGAGCTGCCGGAGCAGTCGCGCAAGAAGCTGATCTCGCTGCGGGTGGACCCCGAGGTGATCGAATTCTTCAAGGCGCAGGGTCCGGGGTATCAGACACGGATGAACGCGGTGCTGACGGCCTACATGCAGGTGAAGAAGGAGATGGGTCAGGCCTGAGGCCTGATCCGTTCCACTGTCAGGTTGCCGTTGGTGTAGACGCAGATGTCGGCGGCGATGGCCATGGCCTGGCGGGCGATCTCCTCGGCGCCGAGGTCTGTCGCCATCAGACCACGGGCCGCGGCGAGGGCGAAGTTGCCGCCGGAGCCGATGGCGGCGACATCGTGTTCGGGTTCCAGCACGTCCCCCGCGCCGGTGATGACGTAAAGCGCGGTGCCATCGGTGACGATCAGCATGGCTTCGAGGTTGCGCAGGTACTTGTCCATGCGCCAGTCCTTCGCAAGGTCGACGCAAGCGCGGGCGAGCTGGCCGGGGGCGGCCTCCAGCTTCTTTTCAAGGCGCTCCAGCAGAGTGAAGGCGTCGGCCGTGGAGCCCGCGAAGCCGCAGACCACGTCGTGGCCCCCGGGGGAGAGGCGCCGGACCTTGCGGGCGGTGCCCTTGATCACGGTCTGGCCCAGCGAGACCTGGCCGTCACCCGCGACGACGACCTCTCCACCGCGGCGGACCGCGAGGATGGTGGTGCCGTGCCAGCCGGGGAAGGTGTCGTCAGCCATGATGCCCTCTTGTTTGCGTTGATATAGGCCTTCGGGCCCGGCAATGCAAAACGCCCGCACCTTGCGGCACGGGCGTTCGCGAAACCTTGGGCCGGACTTAGCGGCGCAGGCCGAGGCGGGTGATCAGCGAGGAATACCGCGCTTCGTCGGTCTTTTTCAGGTAGTCCAGCAGCTTGCGGCGCTGGGCGACAAGCATCAGCAGGCCACGACGCGAGTGGTTGTCGTTCTTGTGGCTCTTGAAGTGCTCGGTCAGGGTGGCGATCCGCGAGGACAGGATGGCAACCTGGACTTCGGGCGAACCGGTGTCGCCTTCTTTGGTCGCGTAGTCCTTGATGACGCGGGCTTTTTCTTCAACGGTGATCGACATCGGGGTCTCCTTGGCTGAAGGTGATGGCGCAAGCCGGGATGTCGTCCAGCAAGGCCCTTGGAGGGTCCGCCGTCCGGGCGGATGCGGGCGTATAGGCGGATTCGGCCAGCAAGGGAAGTGGAATCGGCGGCGAAGGGCACCAGTTGTTAACCCTGCGCGCAGATTCCGGACCCAGCCCCGTGATCGCGGCTTTGGACCGCGGTCCATCCATGCTAGCTTCCAGGGAAGATTCCTTGTGTTAACATAAGGTTAACCGAGATCGGGCTGGGTCACCCGCAGTTGGCCCGTGTAGGACAGAGGTACCAGTATGCTTGCCTTGCTTGGTCTGTTTGGCGTGATGATGGCCGGTCTGGCGGCCGACGCGCTGATGTCGAACAAGGGCGATGATCCGCAGGAAGACGAAGTCCCTGCGCCCGAGGATGACGAACCGTCGCTTTCCGATGGCAACCTGCTGGACGATCTGCCCGGTGATCCGACCATTCCCACATCGGATGATCTGGAGACACCGGCGGACCAGGCGGTCCACTGGAAAGGCACCACCGATGCGGACCTGCTGGACGGCTGGGGCGGCAATGACGAGATCGACGGCGATGACGGCAGCGACCTTATCAACGCGCGTGGCGGGGATGACAGCATCGACGCCGGCGAAGGTAATGACGTGGCCTGGTCCGGCGAGGGTGATGACAGCGTCTGGGCGGATGCCGGACAGGACAGCGTCTATGCCGATCAGGGCAACGACCTGGTCTATGGCGGCGACGGCAACGACACCCTGGCCGGGTGCGAGGGTGACGACAGCCTTGTAGGCGGTGCCGGGAAAGATGCGGTGCTGGGCGGTCAGGGCAATGACCGGCTGGAGGGCGAGGCGGACGACGACTGGCTTTGGGGTGGCGATGGCAACGACTTCCTGTCGGGCGGCACCGGCTCGGACGATCTGGACGGCGGCCGGGGCGACGACACGCTTTGGGCCGCGGAGAACGAGGGCAGGCAACAGGCGGACTTCGTCAACGGCGGCGAGGGCGATGACCATCTTATCCTGGGCGCGGGCGACACCGCGACCGGCGGCGACGGCGCCGATGACTTCGTGCTGCAGGACTGGCTGAACGAAAGCTCGGTCACCCATATCACGGATTACAATCCCGGCGTCGATCAGCTGGTCATCGTCTATGATTCCGCTGTCCATCCCGATCCGGTCCTGACGGTTGAGCCGAACAGCGACGGATTGGGCCAGTCGGTCTTTATCGACGGATCGAAGGTGGCGGTGGTCGATGGCGCGAAGTTCGCGGCAGGCGATGTCAAGCTGGTCGCCGCGGAAGAGTTCTAGCTCTGATCCGGGACCTGCCACAGGTCGGGCTGCGTGTCATAGCCGACATACAGTGGGTGGCGTGGCTGGCCCTGGCCCGTAAGCCCGAGGTGGAACAGCGACGCGCCCGTCGACCGCAAGAGTCCGGCGACGCGGGCGCCGCGGTTCAGATGCAGGCCGTGATTGCCCCAGGCGCAGATGACGCGGTCAGCCCAGGCGACGCTGTCGAGGATCGCCGCGTCATTCTCGGGGCCGACCGGATCCGCCGCGGCGCGCATCACCTTGGGATCGGTCGCGCGGAAGGCGAAGATGTTGGTGACCCGGAACGCGCCGAACCCCAGGCTGCGCGCGCGCCGTTCACACCTTTCGACCGTGGGGTCGTTCTGCACCTCGGTCGCGGTCGACGGGTTCAGCATGACAAACAGCGCCTTCGGCCCGCTGCCCCAGGTCCGGGTGAGGAGGTAGCGATACCTTTCGCAATCGGAATAGACGGCCACCGATGCCGCATCGCCCTTGGTGAACCCGCGTGTGATCATCCCCGCCCCGTGCCAAACCGTGCCGTCCTAAACCGCTCCGTGCCGAACCGCCCCGTGCCAAACCGGCTGCGGGCGGTATTAGGCCCGGACCCGCAGAGCGTAAAGCGGTTTGCCCGGCATGAGACGCTCCGCCGCCCAAGGAAATGCCGCAGGGCCGCGGCAGGCCTTCGATTCCGCTTGTTGGACAAATGCGGTCGCGCCTAGATAGCCGGGCAAAACAGCCTGTGAGGGAGCACGTGGCGTGTCAGATCTGATCCTGCTGTCCTACTCTTCCCCAAGCGCCGCTTTCGTGGCCGGCGAGGCCTTGGCGGTGCTGCAACAGGAAGCGGGCGTCGAGCCGGAAGATATCGTCGTGGTCACGCGCGACGCCACCGGGCGCGTGACGGTGAACCAGTCGATCGACCTAGCGACGGGACGGGCGCTGGGCGGCGGCGGTTGGGGCACCCTGATCGGGATGCTGTTCCTGGATGAACGGAAGCCGGCAGCGGCCGGAAGCGGACTTGCGGCGCAGTTTCTGGCGACCGGGATTGAGGCGTCATTCCTGCAATCCGCCGGTGCGGCGCTGACCAGAACCGGCGCTGTCGTCGGGCTTCGCGTGCGGCTTCTGGGTGCCGCGCGGGTGCTGGAGCGCGTCCGGATGCTGAAGGGGGCGCCAAAGGTTCTGACCACGCGGCTGAGCCCGGAGACGGAAGAGGCGCTTTACGACCTTCTCGCGCAAATACCCGATGCAGTGCTGAACCAGGACGCCCCGGACGGCATGTTCTAGTCGCGGTGGGGCTTGACGGCCCGCGCCGGGGCACCTCCATCTAGCAGCATGACGGAAAAAGCCGCAGACAAGCCCGCCGAAAAGACCGGACCCGCCCCGCGCAAGCGCAAGGCGAAGCCGGAGGTCCCCGCGCGCCGGTCGAAGCTGCGCATCGGCCTGAAATGGCTGGGTCGGGGTCTGGGCGCGATTGCGGGATTCTACGCCGCCCTGGTGCTGCTGTTCAGCTTCGTTCCACCGCCGATCAATCTGTATCAGCTGGGCGAGGCCTGGCGGCTGGGCGGAATCGAGAAGGACTGGGTAAGCTGGGAGGAGATCGCCCCGGTGATGGGCCGCTCGGCAGTGGCGGCCGAGGATGCGAACTTCTGCAACCACTGGGGCTTCGACATGGCGGCGATCCGGCAGGCCATCGAGGAAGGCAGCAACCGGGGTGCCAGCACCATCAGCCAGCAAGTGACGAAGAACGTCTTTCTCTGGCACGGGCGCAGCTGGGTACGGAAGGCGATGGAGGCCGTGCTGACCCCGGTGGTCGAGCTGGCCTGGTCGAAGGAGCGGATCCTGGAGGTCTATCTGAACGTGGCCGAGTTCGACGAGGGCGTCTTCGGCATCCAGGCTGCGGCGCAGCATCACTTCGGGGTGGACGCGAAGGACCTGAGCGCGCTGCAGGCGGCACGGCTGGCCGCGGTCTTGCCGGACCCGAAGGGGCGCAGCGCCTCGAAGCCGTCGAGTTTCGTGAAGAGCCGGACGCGGAGCATCATCGCGGGGGCCGAGACCATCGCGGTGGACGGTCGATCCGCCTGTTTCGAGGATGGATCGGGCGCGAGGGATTGAAATCCCGCCCCCAGCGCGGCAATGAAGGGGGAAGACCGGAGGCCGCCGCCCGATGAACCGCCCCTCGAACCGCCTGTATCATGTCCCCCTCTCGCCCTTTTGCCGCAAGGTGCGCCTGACGCTGGCGGAAAAGAAGATCGAGGTGGAGCTGGTCGAGGAGCGGTATTGGGAGCCCTCGCCCGATTTCCTGCGCCGAAACCCGGCGGGGAAGGTGCCGATCCTGAAGATGGGCAACCGGGTGATGAGCGAAAGCCAGGCGATCTGCGAATACATCGAGGAGCTGACACCCGAGCCGCCGCTGATGCCGAAGGGCGCCGACGGGCGGTACGAGGTGCGCCGGCTGTGCGCCTGGTTCGACGACAAGTTCCACAACGAGGTCACGTCGAAGCTGCTGTATGAGCGGGTGAACAAGAAGGTCACCGGCCAGGGCTATCCGGATTCGAAGAACGTGAAGCTGGGATCGACGCGGATCAAGTATCACCTGGACTACATGGCCTGGCTCTTGGACCAGCGGCGCTGGCTGGCGGGGGATGCGATGACGCTGGCCGATTTCACCGCGGCAGCGCATCTGAGCTGCCTGGACTACATCAGCGACGTGGACTGGAACCGGCATGCGGTGCTGAAGGACTGGTACGCGAAGATCAAGTCGCGGCCTTCGTTCCGGCCCTTGCTGGCGGACCAGATCTCGGGCTTTCCGCCCTCGGCGCATTATGCCGACCTGGATTTCTAGGCTCTGCCGTTGCACGGGGGCCAGCCCCCCGGACCCCCGGGATATTTGTGCAAAGATGAACGGGCTGAGGAAAGAGCAGCTTGTGTCGCGGGCCCTGGAAGAAGGGTTCGTGAAAGTCGGGGTCTGTCGGCCGGACGCGGTGCCGGAAACGGCGGGGCGGCTGCGGGCTTTTCTGGAGGCGGGGCGGCACGGGCAGATGGGCTGGATGGCCGAGCGCGAGGAGTGGCGCGGGTCGGCTGCGGCATTATGGCCCGAGGCGCGGTCTGTGATCATGCTGGCGGAGGCTTACACGCCGGAGGTGGACCCGATGGCGGGGTTGGCCGAGCGGGACCGGGGGGTGATTTCGGTCTACGCGCAGGGGAAGGATTACCACGACCTGGTGAAGCGGCGGCTGAAGCGGCTGGGGCGGTGGATGGTCGAGGCCACGGGCTGCGAGATCAAGGTGTTCGTCGATACGGCTCCGGTGATGGAGAAGCCCCTGGCCCAGGCGGCGGGGCTGGGCTGGCAGGGCAAGCACACGAACCTGCTGGGGCGAGACCTGGGGAACTGGGTGTTTCTGGGGGCGATCTTCACGACGCTGGCGCTGGAGCCGGATGCGCCGGAGGTTTCGCACTGCGGGAGTTGCACGGCCTGTCTGGACATCTGTCCGACCCGCGCTTTTCCTGCGCCGTATCAACTGGATGCGCGGCGGTGCATCTCGTACCTGACCATCGAGCACAAGGGGCCTGTAGATACGGAGCTGCGGGCGTGTATGGGCAATCGTATCTACGGCTGTGACGACTGTCTGGCGGTCTGCCCGTGGAACAAGTTCGCCGTGGCGGCGCGCGAGATCGGCTATCAGCCGAAGCACGGGTTGCCGGAGCTGGCCGAGTTGGCCGCGCTGGATGACGCCGGGTTCCGGGCGCGGTTCGCGGGATCGCCGATCAAGCGGATCGGGCGCGACAGGTTCGTGCGGAACGTGCTTTATGCGATCGGGAACTCGGGCCTGCCAGA
>NZ_JBJPHU010000018.1:0-85658 GCF_052939515.1 Phormidesmis sp. 146-33 | reverse complement strand
ACTTCCCTCCTAGCTTCCTTTCTCGCTTTCCTGAGTTTTGTCAGTCAAGCAGGGGCTGACCCGATTAATCACCGTAGACGAAAGATGCCATCGAATTCACGTTATTACAACCGGAATGAACAATCTCATCTAGTCCTTTAACCTGGTGCAAGAGCGGGAGTGGTCATGTTTAAGATTCGTTTGATGTCTAGTAGAAGAATAGTTGTTGTCGTTTCCTCTTGGGGGATGACCAGCGCATGACTCGCGATCGCTAGCACACCAGACAACGGGCTAGACTGTGGTAGTCGCTGCATGTTCTCTCTCAAAAACTCGATACAACTCGGTGGCTCAGAGACTGGAATTGCACAAAACTCTCCTGGAAAACTGTGTGCAATCAATAAAAAAGGCCGTGAGGTCGGTTCTGCTCCTAACTGCTGGTGCAAATCTAAAACTCGAACCATGTGCTGACCAATCTGCACTAGCCCCATTTTGCCGACTTTGGGATCTGGGCTGAGAGGACACCTGACCACTTGCAGAACTTCAGCGATCGGCAGCGCCAGATCATAATCCTCCACAGCAAATGCAATAAACTTCTCCGCTTTTGACTCATTTTGCATCGGTTTCAGACTATCCTCGCTCGGATACAGCATTGAGTACATTTCTGGCTAGTAGCTCTGACACGATCGCTAACAGTTTGTACTCCATATAAGGCTTGACCATATAGGCGGTTGCTCCCAATTGTGCGGCGAGTGTCTGGTGTTTTTCACCACTCTGAGACGACAGCATTAAAATCGGAATGTCTGCTAACTGAGGGATTTGTTGTCGGCTTCTCAGCAACTCAAATCCATTCATTCGAGGCATTTCAACATCACAAATGATCAAGCGAATCTCAGACTGACGTTGAAACTGCTCAAGGGCTTCATAACCATCTTGAGCTTGAAACACGCGGTGGCCCGCCTTTTGCAGCGTCAGCGTTAGAGATTCGCGAGTCGTGATGGAATCATCTACTACTAGAATGCGCGTGTCTGACCTGGTATCTGAAGCTGGGAGGTTTGGAAACGTGAACTGGGATTGAAGCAGCGATCGCTGCCTGTTTTCTGGAAGTGACGCAACCGTAGACATTGCCCAACTGTTCTCAATTCCAATGTCGCGCTGCTGATCAAACACTTTTTGCAGCAACATCGCCCCATCCATCACTAAGGCCAATCGTCCGTCAGCTAAAACAGCGGCTCCGTGCAGGTAGTTTGGCGATCCGATCATGGTTCCTAAAGGACGAATAACCAACTGTTGTTCGCCGACTAAGCGATCGACCTCTAACCCCAGCAGCGTGTCTTGACAGCGAATCACAATCACAGGATTGACTGACTGAGTAAGAGCAGGAGACTGAAAAGGTTGGGAAGCTGGGATTGCATCATACTCCAGAATGCTTGTCAACGAGTAGATAGGAGCGACCTTCTCATCTGTGCCTTTAGTCCAGCGGAGAAACTTACCCCCATTGCGCTCCTGAATCTGACTAGCAAGCGGAAGTAGAATTTGCTCGACTGCATCATCTAACAAAGCATAGGTTTTGGAGCCAACTTCACAGACAAACAATTGAGCGATCGTTAGACTCAGCGGAATTTGTAACCTAAACGTAGTTCCTTGATGTAGTTCAGACTCAACCTTTACTAACCCGCGCAGAGATTGTAACTGACTTCGCACAACATCCAGCCCAACACCGCGCCCAGACAAATCACTGATGTGAGACACCGTAGAAAACCCTGGCTCAAACAGTAAATCGGCTAGTTGAGTTGGATTGAGACGATGTGCTTGATCGAATGAGAAGAGTTGTCGTTCGATCGCACGTTGTCGAATCTGCTCAAAATCTAGTCCATTTCCGTCGTCCTGCACGTCAATCACCAGATGCCTTCCCTGGTAGTAAGCAGCGATTTTAATCTGCCCTTTCTCTGATTTACCGCGCTGTTGGCGAACTTGGGTAGCCTCAATCCCGTGGTCAAACGCATTGCGAACTAGATGAAGCAGGGGGTCAAATAGCTTCTCAGCAACCGCCTTGTCTACCAAAACATCGTTTCCTTGTAGTTTTAGCGAGACGGGCTTGTTGTGCAGAGTTTCTAGCTGTTGCAAAGTCTTAGGAAAGCGACCAAAAATCTCGCCCAGCGGTAGCATTCGGGCTTCGATCAAAGCACTCTGAATAGAGGTTAGCAGTTGATGTTGTTTTTCGAGTGTTTGATTAGACTCGCGCGTTAACAAATCAATGGCATCCGCTGTTTCTGCCAACTGCACAACGTGATCCAAAATTGTCTGAATCAACGCAGCATTACTCCCATAGTCCCGCGCTAAGAAATCAGAGCGAGTTTGGTGTACCTTCCCTTTCTTAGAAGCTCTATGGGCCGCTTTAGAAGACCTTGAACGAGAAGTTGTAGGATTCCCGGTTTGCGATTGTTTTAGCAAAGTTACCTGATGGTCAGACTGATTTTGAAGTTGGTTGAGGAGTTGTTGATGCTGCTTGATTTGGGTGAGCAGCGTTTTACTCGCAGACTGTAGTTGCTCGGTCTGGAGCGCCTGACGACTTTGGGTGGTGACGAGTTCTCCGACTGAGTAATTCAGGTGGTCAAGATGTTTGACGCTCACTCGCACACTAGGAGACAGTGAAGCTGAATCTTTTTGAGACCAGGAATTGAGAGAAGTCGTCGATCGCTCCGGTTGGGGAGAAGCGTGTTCCTTGGTAGTTTGCTCACTTCTGACCTCTGATGAGGCCATGAGTTTTCCTAGCTCGATCGCTGGCTCGTCTACTGTAGACTGCATTCCCCAGATGCTTTCTAGAAGAGGCGCGTTTGGCTCCTCGCTTAACAACTCATTGCCTTCTAGTCCAGCCTCTAGTGAGAAGGTATTCGCACGAGGCGGAAGATTTGCTAGTTGTTGTAGCTCAATCGAAGGTTCGCCCCCCTGACTTCGATCGCCCGCGAGTACAGCCGCCTGTCCTGCTTGAAAGTCTACTAACGCAGTTTGAGCGATGATCACAGACTGTTCCGGGTGATTGTCTAAAGCGGTGAGAACAGTGTGAGCGATCGCCCCAAACCCAGCTAGATTCAAAGATTCGGCTAACCCTAAGAGAATTTCAGCCTGAGTGTGCAGGGTCGTGGCAATTTTCTCAGGTGATTGACTGTCTAGCGCCGTCTTGATTTGCTCTAGCTGCTGGGTGACTCCAACTTCAAACAAAGATTGCGTCAAATCAAAGCCCAAATCAGTTGAAGTCGGCAGATAAGCCTCGTGACCAAAACAGTCTCCCAGTTTCCCTTGTAGTTGAGAAAAAATGGTGGCGGCTCGATCGAGAATTTCAGCATCATCAACCGATCTGCCTGTGAGTTGAGCCATGAGCGGCAGGCGCAGACACTCCATGCCCTCAAACAGTAGCGCTTCGGCCTCCAGATCAAGGGAGACATTGGGCTGACAGAGCGCTCTAAAGATATCCTCTAAAGAGTGAGCGACAACGGAGATAGTCTCCAAGCCTACGCTCATCGCAGCCCCTTTGAGAGTGTGGGTAGCTCTCATCAGGTTGTTGACTTGATTGATGCCCCAGTTTTCTTTGAGGCTCAACAAGCCTTCTTCGATCGCGTGCAGGAGTTCGGGGGCTTCTTGGAGAAAGTATTGATAGGTTTGCTCGCGGATGGTAGGGTCTAGGGACATGATAGAAGTCCAATATGCTAGTTGACTTTGAATTGTTCACTCTTAGATTGCAGGTCTTGAGCCGTTGCCAGGAGATGCTTAAAGGATGCAGAAATCGTCACCGAATCTTCAGAGGTTTTGTGAGCGATCGCGGCTACCTTCGACATTGTTTGGGTCACTGATTGACACTGCTGAGTCTGGGCTTGAGTGGCTTGAGTAATGCCTGTGACCAGTTGACTAATTTGAGCCGTCGCACTGACAATCTCATTTAGATTTTGCCGAGCTTCATTCACAACCGTGGTTCCTGACTCCACCTGTTGAATTCCGACCTCCATTGCAGTAGACACCTCAGCCGTGCTTGCCTGAATTTCTTGAACAAGCTGCTCAATCTCGGTAGCAGCCGTCGCAGACTGTCGAGCCAGCGATCGCACTTCATCGGCAACTACGCCAAACCCTCGCCCAAACTCCCCGGCTCGTGTGGCTTCGATCGACGCATTTAGCGCCAGTAGTTGGGTCTGAGTCGTAAAGTTACCAATCAAGCTGACAACTCTAGAAATCTTTTGAGAAGATTCGCTCAGACGCTGGAGCCGCTTGCTGGTTTCTACAACGGTTTCTCGAATGTCTTCCATCTCCTCGACAGTGCGGTCGATCGCAGCATCCCCCGCCAAAACAGTCTGGTTGGTTTGTTGGACTGCGGCTTCTACTCGCTGGGCATTAATTTCCACTGCTCCTGTTGAGTCAACCATCGTCTGCACTTGTTGGAGAGCCTGGTCGATCGAGTGGAGTTGTTCTTGAGCTTGAGCAGTCAGCGTTGTAATAGATGTATCGCTCGTTTGAGTTGTCTGGGTGACCTGACTGGCGGCAGTTTGCATCTGCGTAACGATTTGTCGCAAACTGTTTAGAGTATTGTTGTAAGCATCGGCAACCGTTCCAACTTCGGTGTCTGTAACCGGAGCACGCACCGTCAGATCACCTTCTAGCGAGGGTCGGACTGACATCAAGACTTGAATGACTTCTTGCTGAAGCTGCTCTTTCGCGGTCTTCTCTTGTAGGGCTGACTCTGCTAACTGCTGTGATTGTTCTTTTAGCTGTTGGGCATAATCTCCCTGCTGGATTGCAACGCCGACTTGAGCAGCAATCTGTTTGATAAATTCAATTTCTGTTTCTTGCCAATGTCGAGGTTCGCTGCAATGGTGAATACACAACAAGCCCCACAGTTCCCCACCTTTAAGAACGCCTACGACCAGATCGGCTTTTACTTGAAACTGGGCAAGTACTTCGATGTAGCAATCTGCTAGCCCTGCATTGTAAATGTCATCGATCGCGCAGACTCGCCCTTTTTTGTAGTGTTCCGCAAATCCATCACCAAAACAGTGGTCTTCAACCTTAATAGACAGGGCTGAAACAAAACCGGGTTTAACACTCTCGGCGATGGTTTCTCCGATCGTGTAGCCAGATTCAGGGTAGAGCTTGAACAGAGCAACGCGATCGACTTCCAAAAAGCCTCGAATCTCTCTAGCAGTGGTCTTGAAGGTCTTCTCTAAATCAAGCGACTGCCGAATTTGCTCAACCACTTTGGCGGTAAACTGTTGCTGTTCGACGGCTCTTGCCAACTGTTTGGCTTGAGTTCGCAGTTGTTCGATGTACTCCGCCTGTTGTAGGCTAAATCCAAAAGGAGCCGCCACGCGCATCATTAGCCGAATGTCTTCCTCTTCCCAATGTCGCGGCTTGCTATTTTGAAACGCCGACAGTAGCCCCCAAAGCTCTTGCCCGTGGAAAATAGAAACCACCAGACAAGCTTTAACGCCGTAGTTCTCTAAAGCTTCTATATGGCAGTCGGTGAGGCCTGCATTGTAGATATCGTCGATCACTAAGGGTTCATTATTGAGAAATCGACCGCCTTTGTGTTCCTGAAGGTAAGGGTCTTCCCAACCACTCCCGACCAGTTGCGGTAAGCCTTTAGCCTCTGATTCCGCTACAAAGTCGCCAAAAAAGTCTGAGCGAAACTTGTAAATCGTTACCCGCTCGACATTGAGAAGTCTGCGAATCTCTTGAGTGACCGTCTTGAAGATGGCATCTACTTCCAGGGTTTGGCGCAGTTTGTCGATGACATCGGTGATTGCTTGCCCATGTTCAATTTCCCGGTTTAACTGGATGGATTGCGATCGTACTTGGTCTAGAGATTCTGCTTGTCGAAGTGCCAGCCCAAACTGTTGACCAACTTGAACTAACAAACTGACATCAGTCGGCTCCCAATGGCGTGGTTTTGAGTTTTGGTAGGCAGCCAGCAAGCCCCACAGGTTTTCTCCATCAAAGATTGGGGCAATCGCATAAGCTTTGACTTCAAACCCTTCTAGAATCTCAATGTGACAGGGACTGTGGTCTGCGTTGTAGATATCGTCAATGGCGATCGATTCATGGTTGCGATAACGACCGCCCTGCGTCTCTTGTATGTAGGTATCATTCCAGGCGGTTTCCAGATTAAGTCCGACCAGTGCAATCCAGTTTTTGCCTACTGATTCTGAGATAAACTGACCTGTCCAATCAGGGTTAAAGCGATAGACAGCGACGCGATCGCACTTCAACTGCTGCCGGACTTCGTGAGTCGTCGTCTGAAAAACACTGGAGACATCCTGAGCTTGGTGAATCTTATTGATAACTCTTGTAATAATCCGGTCTTGCTCAACTTTCTTTTGCTTTTGGGCCCGCGCGATGACAGGCTGAAGATGGAGTCTCAGTTCTTTAGCAATTTGGTTAAGTCGATCTAGTTCAAACGCCTGCCATTTGCGCGAGTCAGCACAGCGTTGAGCAACTAATAACCCCCAGAGTTGCTCCTCGACCCAGATTGGGAAACTAAGACTAGCTTTCACCTGAAACCGTTCTAGTAGCTGAAGCTGGTGAGGGGTCAGAGATTCTTGATCCTCTAGAGCAATAAAGGCTTGCTGTTGATAGTCTTGTGCTTGTTTGGCTCCAAACGCGATCGCAGGTAAAAACTCTTTCAAACTGGGCGTGTAGCCGTTAACCATCGACTCAGCTAACACAACACCCTGTTGGTTATTTTCAAAACGATAAATCAGTACTCGATCGGTTTGCAAACATTGTCGAGCCGCAGATACAGTAATTTCAAATAGATGCTCTACTGTTTCAGCATGGCGCATCTGGTCAGCAATGTTAACTAACCAACTCAGAGCAGAGTGATCAGCGTTTTCGGTCAGTGTCTCGCCGCTATGGATCGAGTTTGGCATTGGATGAGTCGTCTCGTAGGTAGGTGGGTGGATAATCTCGTAACTAGGATTGTGACTTGATTCAGATTGCTCTAGTTTTTGCATGATTGTTGGTGTCTGTGCATCATCGTCTAGTTGAGAAAAATGAGAAACTTCCTCTTCCTGAGCAGTCAAACTTGTATCAGCACGCTCATGGTGTGAGTCATCGAGATCGTCTAGTTGAAAAGTGTGGGAATTAGCTTCCTGCCTTACTTCCTGGGTAGTCAAGCTGACATCAGGGTGTGTATCAGTCGCTTCTGGCACTGAGGGGTCACTGCCCACGAGTTGCCTCACAAATCGGACGGTTGGAGAAGCGGATAAAGCAAAAAACTTCAACCCTCTCCGCCTGGGTGTTTTTTCCATAGGGGGCAATGAACAATAGTTTTGAGATCTAAGACCGCATCGCTGCACCCAGGTAACGTACCTTGAACAAGAGGCAATAGCTTAGGAGGAAATAACCCGATCGTGGCTGGCTGGAGTTGCTGGAGATCGTGTAGCTGAATGTCATCGACTTGGGGAACTGCAAGCCCGATCGACTGATGATTGATCTGAATCACAATGATCGAGATCGCATCCAACGAGTGCGCGAACAGCGGAGAAGGGTAACCCACAAAGTTATTAAAGTCTACTAGCCAGAGCATTTCTCCTCGCCAGTTACAGATTCCCATTACACAGTCTGGCATTTCGGGAACGGGTAAAATGCCTGAGCGATCGAGACTGAGAATTTCTGTAATTTGTTCTAGAGGCAGGAGCATACTATCTTGAGTCCCCAGAGGAAAGCAGAGCAGCCGTTGACGAGTGTCTGGAGGAGGAGGCGCTAAGAGTAGCGCGCTCAGGTTAGTGATGGTGGGTACTAAATCAAAGGATTGCATTGTAGAGTGGCTTCCTAAACAGCCGTTAAACGAAGGATGATGTTCGTAAATTCTTTCTGGTCTACAGGCTTAGGGAGGTAAGCATCAGCTCCCAACATGGCTCCCCACATCTTATCGACATCCGTTCCTTTGGTTGAGCAGATGACGACCGGGATCTGTGAAGTACTCGCCTGTGTCTTCAGTTCGCGGCACAACTCAAACCCGCTTTGCCCTGGCAAGATCACATCGAGAATAACCAGATCTGGTTTATTTAAGCCAAGCTTGATTCGAGCTTCTTCACAGCTAGTCACACTAATTACTGCTAACCCTGCTTGTTTAAGGTAGTAGGTGAGCACTGTGGTTTCTGTCAAACTATCTTCAACTAAAAGGATCGTAGTCATGAGCAATGTTCTCGTAATACAACGTTCTTCAAATCGGCACCCTGATTAGAATGTTACGGAGGAAACTGATAAATGCTGCCGTAATGCAGATAGCACTTTGTCTGACTCGATCGGCTTTGCCAAAAAGCCCGAAGAGCCAACAATTTTTGCGCGCACGCGATCGACAATCCCGTCACTACTCGTGAGAATAATCACTGGAGTCTCTTTAAACGCTGAGATGCGACGAACTTGGGCACACACTTCATAGCCATTGGCGACTGGCATGAGTAAGTCCAAAAAGATCAGGTCAGGTTTGTGTTCTAGTAACATTGGTAGCGCCTGTACTGAATCGCGAATGTTGATGAACCGATAGCCAGCCGGGATTAGAATGCGCTCCATTGTTGCACTATCAAATCGGCTGTCGTCAATGTAGGCAACCAAAGGCCCTTTACTAGGCTTGACCTGAAAGGCGATGTCGCTGACCAGCGTTAGCCCCATCATCCCTTGAGTAACGTGGGGCATGAGAGACTGTGTTAAGGGCACCAGGGGTTGTTTTAGCTTGATGGCCAAGTCCCGTAGTGTCCAACTGCCATCGGCAAACGTAGAGAGGTTGTGGTAGGCAAGTAGAGACGTTTGCTGTCGCAGTCCCTCTTCGTCCCAGATAATCGGAGCCAGGTTAGGGGAAAAGTTAACCAAGCCTGCTTGTTGCCAGATCGCCCAGGCTTTTTCTGCGTGCTGCCAGGCCTGATCAGCTTGAATCGAAACCAATGTTGAATGAATGAGTTCTTGAGGGAGCTTGTTGTAGTAGTCCAGCTTCATTGCTGAACGTTGATGAGGGTGTTGTTCTGCCTGAATGACATCAAACAGGATCTCTAGAATGTTACCTCCGACGATCGCTGCCAGCGTTCCTTGCTGAATTTTTCCCTGTTTTACCTGGTTGATCAGAGATTTATAGTCCCAGTGCTGAGGACGGCCTGTTTGTTGTTCAAAAGAGTCAGCGACTAAATGCGGACAGTGCTGATAGAGTTGTCGATTCCAACGGCGCAGCGGATGCATTTCACCAGCACTCCAGGTTAGACAACCCAGTCGAAAAAACAAACTCCACATGGCTCCCTCGCTATTAGGAGCACTCAAGTCGAGCCGCCCTGAGATTTTTTCACGGGTAAAAATTTGAATATGTCTTGCTAGTTCATCAGTCGTCTCCACTTTGTAAGTCGCGATCGGAGGCTCTATCGATTTCACAGAGGAGGGAGTAAACATTGTTAAGAGAAAGTTTTTGGATGTGATAGAGACTCAGCGCCCCAAAAACAGCAGGGCTGGAGCAAAAGAATTTTGAAACTATGATTCTTGAGATGGATGGTGAAAACTTGCCCCAAAGCAAATCGGAACAATCAAGATTTTTGGGAGTTCCTTCTATTAAAATCGCCTCTGCCTTCAAGCCTGCCGTGTACACACACGTTGATCGATCTGTCATTACTGAGATCCTTCGTCCCCTAAATCCCCCACAAGTGAGGGACTTTGAGCCGTCGTCCTGGCTTTGAACTTTGGAAATCTTTCCTTGGTCAAAGTCCCCCAGAATGGGGGATTTAGGGGGCTGAAGCCGACTAAAACGAAGCGACAACGACTTGTGTGTACACGGTAGGACTTTAAGCAGGAACCGAATTCACTGTCTCCTTTTGTAAGGGGATCTAGTAGATTCTGTTATCAGCCGAACTTTCCAAACAGATGCTCAGGATGCTTTTCTGCATTATTGAGTTAGTTATGAAGGGATGTCTCTAGCCGTAACTACTTTCGTCAAAGGCACACGATCGACGTTTAATCTTGTCTGTGGTAGCTGCATCGATGTGAACACCTGGTAGAGTTTTGGTGGTTTTAGGTGTTTGAGTCAAAATCCTTGTAGTGGTAAAAGCCCTTAGTTCCCTGAAAATCTCGTTCCAACAGCCAGGGTTGAATTCTCTAAAATCTAAGTTACCATCATTCTTGCTATTTTCTCTCAAAACTTCCAGCATTTTTGCTGAACTTCATACGCCGTTGTTAGTATTTTTCTAGCACCTTTATAACAACTCAACAATGATTAGTATCTCTACTGAACCCCAGCCCAACTTCAGGAAAAACCAATCTTTATTTGAGAAGAGACTTGATGTGCAATCAGGATTAGTCGATCGCAAACAATCATTTTTAGTAGGACACTCATGAGATTCGCCTAGCCTCTTAAAAAGGGAGGAAACTGGATTCAAAGCTCAACTGCAAACAACCACTTTCAGCAAAACACACCACTAACGTTTGAAAGCGGTGCGTTTCACAAAGCTCAATGTAACCCAGTCTTTGGGCTTACTAAGGATCGTGGATTAAATAACTCCGAAATTTCACCCTCACCCTAGCCCTCTCCCCAAGGAGAGGGAACAAGAGATCTGACTCCCTTCTCCCTGGGGCTACCGTGTACACACAAGTCCGGAATCGCTTCGTTTCAATCGGCTTCAGCCCCCTAAATCCCCCATTCTGGGGGACTTTGACCAAGGAAAGATTTCCAAAGTTCAAAGCCAGGACGACAGCTCAAAGTCCCCCAATTTTGGGGGATTTAGGGGGCGAAGGGTCTCGGCAATGACGGATCAATCAACTTGTGTGTACACGGTAGCCCTGGGGAGAAGGGTTGGCGAGGGCTTCGCCCCACTTCGTGAGGAGGGCGATCCGAGGCTCTACAATTGTCGAAGTTATTTAAGTCTCATTCCTAAATTTACAGTTCTTAGGAGATTTCTGGCAATTACTACAAGCTCAAAGGACAAACTTTTGATTTGCCTGAGCTTGCCAAGTCCAAATCGCATACCCTCGCTTGGTGTTAGTCATAATGACCCGCTGATGTAAGTCAGCTAACAAGGCTGCAACTTTGAGTGCATTCTCGCGCGTCTTCTCTAACTTGACGAGGCAATAAGACTGGTCATCAAACAAGATGGCAAACTGATAACGGGAAGAACCAGGCAGGGTCACACGATGAGTCTGGTAGGGTGGCTGTAATTCTAAAATTGGCATCTCGATCGAGGGTTGAGCAACCGATCGAGACCCATTCTGGGCAAAACTATGGCGTTCAGCGACGACCCCTTCGGTCTGTGAGTGGGAGGCTGCTGAATTAGAGGTTACTGCGTTAAAGACTGGTGAACGGAAGAAGGCAACATCATTCCAGCTAGTTGGCTCAGCTTGGGGAGCAAGGACTGCAACATCAGAAGATTCGTCTAGAACAATCGTTGGTGGCAAGTCTAGATTAAAGGTTTCTGGTAGGGCAGTGTCTTTTTCAGAATCGAGGAAATCATTAGCGAGGAATGAAGGTGTGGCAACCTCTTCTGTCGTCACAAAATGCTGGGTGACCTCAAATTGCTGCAACTTTTCTTGAATTTTTGTTTGAAACTTATACCACCTTCTGAGCATTTCAATGGTGGCTATTCCAGACGCGACACTCAAAATAATAGACACCCCAACATGGCGAATCGCAAGTTCCTTACGCTCATTTGTTAATAGCCGCTGAACAGTGCCCTCCTGCGATGGGGTTGTTTCGGCTAAAAAGAGCGTTGACTGCCTCGATGTCAATGTGAAGATTAATCCCGAAAAAGTAGCACAAGCAACTAAAATGCCAGGCAACAGGAATTTCTTAAATAAGGACTTGTCCATGATGGGTGATTCACATAAGGAGGCATTGAGAGGGAGTCAATAGCGCGATGGAGATGAATTTGAAGTTGCACATTGCATTAAATCGCAAAGTAGAACTAAATTGAAGACGCTCCGTAATCCTGCATGATAGATGGGTAAAGGGTTCTACCTTCAGGTTAATTAAGCTGACCTACTTTAAATTTGAGCACAGAGATAATATTTTTTTCAGAAAGACACTCTCAAAGTTACGAACCCATCTTGCAATAGTCCGGAGGATTTTGAGAGAAACCGGAACCTCCCAACAAAAAAAGAACTTTTTGCAAGCACAGGTTACCTCGATCGCGTTAGAAGACTCGACCAATGCATCCACTAGAAAGGTTGAATTGCGTTCAATGCTCTACTATGTAAAACACAGCTTAAAGAACACAAACCCGTTAGACAAACTGTTCAATTATAAAATTTCCTTGTGTTAGCCCTGCTGATCAGGGTTACTAGCTTGTTTTTAGATATAGTGAAAGCAGTTTTTCTCAGTGTCTTGTTGGTGCCTTCTACTGAGTAGACTTCCTGGAATCTGAGAAGACCAGCCTGTTCTGCTGAACCCTAATGAAACTTTTCAAACCTCCTCTAATATCGTTCAAGCCATCTTGCGATCGAAACCTTTGCCAGTTGAGAGCTTAGTGTTGGGTAAAATTTATGACTTCACGTTTTCTGTTCGTTGCACTCATCTTGCTGACCACTTCAATATCAGCAGCATTCTGGTTGCGACGATCGCTCGATCAAACACTGGTTGCCCAGCCAGTTGACTCCTCTGTGGTACAGTCATCTGCTTCCACGGTGGCCCCCACTAAAGCGGCGAATCGGCAGACGCTGTTAGACACTAATCAATGTATCGGTTGTGATCTGAGTGGCGTTGATTTGAGTGGCTTGAATTTAACCAACGCTAATTTGAAAAATGCAAACTTAGCAGGAGCCAACTTTAGTCGCAGTCAATTTAGCAACGCTATTTTGAGTCATGCTAACCTGCGAGGTGCCAACCTTCAGAACGTCAATTCTCAAGGGGCAGATTTTCGAGAAGCTGATTTGACGGGTGCCAATGTCAATCGATCGCAGCTTCTCAACATCAACCTGACGAAGACGATCCTCAAAAATACAACATTTGTGAACACTGAATTGCGCGATGCAAACTTTAGACGGGCGCGATTTGATCAGACTAATTTGCAGGATGCAAGCCTATACGGAACGATATTAATTGAAGCCAAACTAGTTAATACTAATCTCAAGGGTGCAGATATTCGCTATGCCAATTTTCACAAAGCACAGCTTGTTGACACTGATTTGAGCAACTGTTGGATCGATTGGACAATCATGCCAGACGGGTTGACGTACCACGGGACGACTCCGTACTAGAACTCCGGAGTTAAACTAGTCGCTTTATCTGATCTTCATAATAATCATTGATTTTCATTAATGTCTCACAAACCAGTCCTATTGAGGTAATGAATTCAGTAACATGTCGGATGCAAGTGGGTGGTTACTACTGAAGGGATTGACCCAACGTTTGTTCGTTGACGAATGCAACCATTTTGAAGCTTTGATCAGGTGCAGATGTTCCTGATATGCAATCATTTATGCGGATTAGTGAAATGAATGTCACCTCAAAAGTCTAAACACCTTTGGGCGGTTAGCAACCGATGTGATAATAAGTCTGCATCAATACTTAGCAGGGCTTTAATCCTCTATAGGTAGCATATCTTTTGAATCAGTCCAACCAGGGTTCGCAAATCATTCGTTTTAGTGTGCTTGTACCGATTTAATGGGCTTGTACCGACAATCTAGGCTGCTGATTGTGTCGGTTCAGAAAATCAGGGACTTCAGATTTTTAGTTGCACGTCATTCTGGCTAAAGTTGCAGTGTTCACCCGCGCTATTATTACCCCAGTTGTTGAAAATACATGGATTTTGTAGCCTACCCTCCGTAACTGCCATCAGCCGCAGAGTTTTGTGAGCAATGCTCACCTGATCAGGACTGCACTTTCTATGATTGCTGGGTTAATGACCAAATCTGAGTTTGTCAACCTAAATCCCTGCTGATCCGGCATTTTAGCTTGAGAGAAACCGTCTCTCTGCAAAAAACGCCAAATTTCTTGTACGTCAAATTCACTGACTTTTAGATGACACACATCCAGAATTCAGTTCTAACGATCGGTTCTAAATAACTGATTGTGTGTGCCATGCCATTTTGAGGAGAAAGTATGTATTCTCAGGTTAAACGCTCGATTCACGCTAGCAGGCTGAATCGGTTATTGTGGCTTAGAGCAGTTGGGCTATTAGCGCTCACGGGAGCAGGGATTAGTGGATTGAGTGAGCCAGTGTTGGCAACGCTGCCGCCGGAGCTGGTAGAAGATGCGCCTTTGATCAATCCAGCCAGTCTGACTAACCATCTTGGCAGTGAAAAATTTGCTAGCTTCTCAGATGAGGTGACTAGTCCGGATTCTGTTGCGTCTATTTTGCCTGACGAAACAGCGATCGCCAACGCAGAATCTCCACCTTCGATCGTCCAATCCCAGAACAGCCCAGCCACGCCATTTACTCGATCTCAGGCCGTTTATAAACAAAAGAATGATTCATTAGATAGCGCTAAGTTAGACAATCCCAGGCTAGATACCAGAGTGATGGCGACCTATTCGAGTCGGCCTGATTCTATGTTTGGGGCAGTCGTAGAGTCACGCGGTAGCTTGCCACAGACAGAATTAGACCTGGCGCAGGGCGATGTTCGAGGGATGGGAGAGTCGAGGTTGATGACGCTGCCACCAGAGCGATCGACGAGTGCGCCTTGGGTCGATTCCGCTAATATGACAAGCTATGTTGGCAGTGAGCGATTTGTCGGGTTCTCAAATGGTGCAGATTCCACAGTATCTAGCTTGCCTGATGGTTCAACGTTGGCTCAAGCCAGTTCAGAACCGTTGCCTTCAGCGGATGTCCGACGGCAGGGAAGCGCAATTTTGGGACGGCCCTCGATTCAACTACAGGGCGTTTTCAAACAGGAAGGAAGTGAATCGTCAGCGAGAGCCAGGGTAACAGGAACCTATGCCATTACGCCTCATTCTATGTTTGGGGCAGTCGTGGATCTGACAACTGGCAATGCTTTTGCTGATTCACCCCGAACGGGATTAGACCTCAACGAGTTGTACTTCGCCACCTCGCCTGCCAACCTGCCAGAGTTGCGGTTTGTGGTGGGACTAATGGATTTAACCTCCTACTTCGATCGCAACAGTTTCGCCAAAGATGGCGCGAGTCACTTTTTTAATCTAGCGTTTCAAACCAATCCAGCTTTAAGTGCGGCGGGAGTCTCATCGCGGATTGGAGTGCTGGCCAACTGGAATCTGACCGACAATATCGAAGTCAAGGCGGCAACCTTTTCGGCGAACCGCGACTTGAGCCAGTTTGCTTTAGATAGCTTTGCGGGAGAGTTGGGAGTGCGCTTGGGGCCCGCTATCATTCGGGGCACCTATGTATCTTCTAGAGATGCTGGACGGCGGACGGGGTTCCGGGAGATTTTTCAGTTTCCTCGCGACGATGGGTTTGGGTTAGCCAGTGGCGATCGAGAGACTGCTTACGGAATTAATGCAGAAGTTTATATCCCACAGTTAAAAATGGGCTTATTTGGGCGCTATGGGCGCTATGACAACATGACGCTGGGGCAGGGCGGTGATACCTTCAGTTTTGGGGTGACCTGGCTAGATTTGTTTGGACGAGACGATCGCCTGGGGATTGGCTACGGACGACAGTTATCCAATGAAGATCTGCGTCGCGATTCGGATGCCAAAGTTCCGGATGTTTTAGAGGTCTATTACGACCTGCGAGTGTCTAAGTTTTTGCGGGCTGGGGTGATGGTTCAACAACGAAATGAATTCTCAGAGACGGTGGTTGGGTTTCGCTTGAGAACAGAGTTTGATGTGAGTCCACGGGGGAGAAGATGAACAATATCAAAGACGTTATCAAAGACGTTGAGCATCAAAAGACTCAATCTACTAGAGAGAAGATTGCACCGTCTGGTCAGCTTTCCTGGCTCAATTATCGATTGTTGAGTGTTGCGATCGCGAGCATTCTAACACTGGGCACCGTCACTCCAATTCTGGCTCAACCCGCAAGTCCTGGTTACACCTTATTAAACAAAGGTTGGGTGGATCAAGCGATCAAAGCCTTTGAGCAAGCTTTGCAAAGGAATCCTCGATCGCTGGATGATCGGTTGGGGTTAGCGATCGCTTATCAAAAAGCTGGACAGGATGCCAACGCTTGGAACGCTTATCAGCAGGTATTACAGTTAGATCCTCAAAATCGCGCTGCCTTGACCGCGGTGGGCATTCTGGGAAGCTATCGTCCGGTTTGGCAGGCAAAGGGAATCGAAGCCCTGACGACGCTGTTAGCGCTAAATCCGAACGATGATCAAAGTCGATCGCAACGGGCGCTACTACTGGGCTATCAGGGCCGATTTACCGAAGCGATCGCAGATTATCAACTGGTGCTGCCCCGCAGTCCTAAACCAGAGGTGATTTTGGGAGCCGCGCAAATCTACACGTTTAGCGGTGATTATCAGGAGGGATTGAGGCTATTTGATCGCTATCGCAAACTCGGAAAAACGGTGCCAGATAATGCGCTACCTGCCTATGCGACAGCCCTCCGCGAAACGGGCAATCCAGCCGCCGCCGTTCAGCTTTTAGAATCCCGGTTGACCGCAACATCCTCTGCCGAACTGCGAACCTCTTTAGCTTTGGCGTATCAGTTCGCAGGTAACTCCAATCGAGCCGCAGAAGTCTTAGAACCGCTCCGCACCGACCCCCAGGCAACCCTGCCATTAGCAAGAGCGCTGAGTACGATCGCTCGTCAAACCGGAGATACTACACAACTTCGGCAAGCGATCGACCTGTATCGTCTGGCGCTAAAGCAGGAGGCTAGTCCATCTAGGGGGCTAGCGATCGAATTTGCAGATGTGTTGAGTGAACTGCCAGACACCCGCGCCGAAGCATTGCAGCGTTATCAGCAGATTGCTCAACCGGATCTCAGTCTGACCATCAAACAATTAGGCTTACAGCGACAGCTAGGAACCATCAATCGGCGTGAATTGAGCCAGCAGTTAAAGAGCTTGTTGCAACCCTTACCCACGAGTGTCGCAGAGCAGCAAAGCCTGGCACGATCGCTGGCGCAGTTAGAAGCTCCGGATGCTGACCTGTTGCCTGTTTATCAGTCCCTACTAGAGAATCGTGTGGATGTGCCATTTCTCAACTATCGAATTGCTCAAATGCTGTTGCAAACGGGCGATTTTGGGGCAGCTAAGGGAGCGATCGCAGCCTATCAGCGCAGTGCGATCGGGGCGCAGGATCTCACGACTGAATTGCTACTAGCTGAAGTTGAACGACGGGAAGCAAAACTAGATGTCAGTGCTCAACGCTACGAAGCCTTAGTTGCTCGTAATCCCAAAGCGACAATTCGCAGACAGGCTCTACTCGGATTAGCTGGCATTCGACAGCAGCAGGGACGGTTTGACGAAGCGATGCAGGCGTATGACCAACTATTGATGCTAAACCCGCAGGATGAGCAGATCAGGCTGGGTCAGGTTGGGCTGGCTTACCGCGCTCGTCGGATTACTCAAGTAGACGCAGAAGCTGCATTAAATCAATGGCTGAGTCGATCGCAAGCTCAACTGAGTGATCCCCCCCCTGAGTTATTCAGCTTAGTCGGCGTTTTACCTGCTGCTCCCCAACGAGAAGACCTATACAATACCTTGCTGGCGATTGATCCTGATAACTTAGCCATTCAGCGGCGATTGATTCAAGTGTTAGCGATGCGCGATCCGGCACAGGCAAAATCCCGCGTTAGTCAGATGATTGAACGCAACCCTGACAGTATCACTGCTTACTTTATCCAGGGTGAACTAGGCGAACAGTTGCGCGATCTCAATCTGGCGAGTCGTGCTTATGAAACTATCGTGCAGCGTCAGCCTGACAACTTAGATGCACTGAGTGCTTTGGGTGGAGTGCGCTTTCAACAACGGCGATTAAACGAAGCCAGACTACTGTATCGCAAGATTCTAGCGCTGAAACCAGATTGGGAGACCCGACGGATTCTAGCTGAAATTGATCTGGCCCAAGATCAAGCCTTCTCGGCCCTTCACCAGTTGCGAACTATCCAAACTGAACGAGCGGCGAAAGCAACACCAGATTCTCAGCTATCCGATCGCATTATCCAGCTAGAAGTCGATCGCCTCAAGCGACGAGGATTTCAACCCGCCTGGGAACGGTACTAGGAATGGCAATTTGACCTGTGGCGACTTCTGTCTAATTGTTTGTGGTTCGGTGATGTCGAGGGTGTATGGATTGTGGAATGAAGGTGACTAACAGAATGAATGTGATATCAGGTATGGGGTTGAGACAGCGACAGGTGGCAGGCGAGAGGGGGAATCAACCATTCCTCTGGCTAGTGAGCACAAACAACAGAGACGGTAACAGAGTCTATCAGAGGAGTGGGGTATGAATCGGCGATCGCGAATCCTTAATGCTTTTATTTTAGGAATACTCCTTAGCTCACTGGGCTGGCAGTTATTCGTCACCCCACCTCAGATCGCTCAGGCTCAGACCCCACCTCCCGATCAGCCTGCCGCCGACACCGCTCCCGATGCAGCGACTGAGATGCCACCTCCCAAGTCGCCCAATGTAGAACCCATACAGCCCCAGGAAGAAAATCCTCAGCCAGGAACCGTCAAACCAACAGAATTCATTCAGCCAGCTAAAGCGGGTCAGTATGTGTTGGAGTTTAATCGTAGCCCGATCGTGGGACATCGCCTCCGACTTCAAGGCATCTATGACGAAGCGCGACTACAGGTGACTCGCCCGCAAAATTGGCAACCTAAATCCGCAAAAGTGATGCTGCGGTTTCGACATTCTCCAGCGTTGTATGCAACCCGATCGAATCTCACTGTTTTGGTTAACGGCACCAGCGTTGGAAGTGTGCCTCTCAATCGTAAAGAAGGTGAGTTAGCTGATGCGGTGTATGATGTGCCGACTCGCATTTTGCAGGACTACAACGAAATTGTAATTGCGGCTCTGCAAAACAACTCCCCCACCTGTACCCAAGATCCCTTTGATCCGTCATTGTGGACTGAGGTACTGCCCGATTCTAAACTGGTGTTTGACTTTGAGCCACAGCCCGTGGCGCTAGACTTTAACCGCTATCCCTACCCGCTCTATGACAAGCTCAGTCTAGAACCAAACCAGATTTCTTATCTGTTGCCCGACCAGATGAATGAAACCTGGCTGACAACCACAGCGCGACTACAAGCCTCACTGGGACGACTGGCTCAATTTCGCCCGATCGAGACTCGCTTGTTAAAAGCCTCTGACCCCCTACAACCCAATGAGAAACTAGTTATTGTTGGGACACCCAAAACTCAACCCATATTAACTACACTCAAAGCACCGATCGCTTTCAAAAATGGGCAAATTCTGGATCAAAAACAACAGCCTCTTCCTGCCGATGTCGGTGTTTTGTTCTGGACTAAAGTAGAAACCGAAAAGCTGGTTTTAGTCGCAACGGGCAATGGGGAAGCAGGGGTTGCTAAAGCCGTACAGTTTTTGATTCAAGCCCGCGATCGTCAACTAGGAACTGGACAAACCCTGATCATTCAGACAGTAGACGAAGTGCCCACGCCGCCCCTACGAGAATGGCCAGCCTACTTGCCAACGACGAATTCCTTTAACCTGAGTGATCTTCGAGATTTTGACAACAAACCATTCTCAGATGTCACTGTGCGCGGGGCCGAAGCGCCTCCGATCGAAATCGATTTTCGTGCCTTGCCAGACGATCGCTTTAAGCCGGGCAATGTAGTGGATTTGCGCTTTAGTTATAGTCCCCAGGTCAACCCACTCACCTCCATGATGGAAGTGCAACTGGATGGAGTTGCTGTGCAGGGTAATCGCCTTGACTCTGACCAAGGAGCCGTGCGGCAAACCATGCGCTTAACGCTACCAGAAGATCGCATCAAGCCATTTTCTAAGCTTCAGGTGCGGTTTCAACTTGATCCTCGTGAACGGCGATCGTGCAATCGTGCGACCGATCAACAACTGTGGGCGACCCTTCACAACGACACTCACTTTGACCTCAAACGTGACACACTTGCCCAAGTTCCTGATCTGCAACTATTGCAATATGGGTTTCCCTTTGCGGCTCCGCAGGATTTGTCTCGCACGGCGATCGCAGTCCCCGAAAACCCTACGTCTGCCGATCTGTTGTTAATGCTAGAACTGTCCGAACGACTAGGCCGCATCAGTCGGGCTGAATCCGTCAAATTGGATGTGTACCAGGGCAAATTACCCAACCCGATTCGCAACGATCGCCATCTCATCGCCATCGGCACCCGAAACAACCTTCCTCTCACCCAAGGCTTTGAATCCGGAGGGTTTAACTTAAAAGCACTCTTCTCGCGCCAGCTTAACGAGGCACAACTCCAAACCTTGTCTGACGAACAGGGCGTAATCAAAGAAATTGTCTCACCCTGGAACGCCGATCGTGTCTTACTCACCTTAAGCGGACAAACAGACAAAGGATTAGCACAGGTGCGCGATTTACTCAGCCGCGACGATTTGTTTTATCAACTCAAAAACGACACGGTATTAATTAAAGCCAATACCGCAAATCCCTCGCCCTACGATCCCCAAGCCTACAGCCTGGAGTTTTTACAAAATGCTCGCCAAACCCGCGAACTCACCGACGCGAATGTATTTGGACAAATCTGGCGATCGCTCTGGAACAATTGGTTTACCATTGCTCCCTTTACCATCGTTGCCTCACTTCTCCTCTACGCCATTTTCCAATCCTATCTAAAACGTTTTAGCCAACCTACAGTCGATTCAGAACTAGAAAAACCTGTCAGGCGGAAGCGTTAATAGTAGATTTGTCGCCCAGTCATTCAGTGTTTCAGTTGATTTAATTCAAGATTCAAAGCCCCATGATTCTCCTAGTGCCCATGTCCAACTTACCAAAATTGAGAATAGACGGTTTATTAAGCTGGCTAGTCGATCACTTGCCTGATGCTGCAAACCATCTTTTAAAAGGATTGGGACGACGGCAAACGCTGATGTTGTTGGGGGCTGGGTTGTGGCTTTGTTTGCCACTGCTAACAATCCGTCTGGCTAGTTGGGAGCAGGGTGTCTTGGCAGTCATCCTTGTCGCAGTCGGCGCGATCGTGTTGCGTTGGGAGGAACAATCTGCCGATCGCCATCACAGCGAACAGTTGCACTTATTTCTACTGACCATCAGCGCCCTCACAACGGGACGGTATTTTTATTACCGCACCAACTACACCATTAACTTTGATGGTTGGCTCAACACCCTATTTTCGGTGCTGTTATACATTGCAGAAATGTATGCGGTTGGGACGCTGTTTCTGTCTTACTTTCAAACCTTAAAAAGTAAAGATCGCCAGCCCATTCCTCTGTCCAGTCTCACACCAGAACAGCTTTTGACCGTAGATGTCTACATCCCAACCTACAGCGAAGACGTTGAGATCGTTCGCAAAACGGTACTGGGGGCCCTGGCGATCGAGTATCCGATGGCTAAAAAACAGGTCTACATTCTGGATGATGGGCGAGCCGAAAAATTTGCGAACCGCCGTGAAGCCTTGAGACAACTCTGCGAAGAACTCGACTGTATTCTGCTAACTCGCGATGACAACAACCACGCCAAAGCAGGCAACATCAACACGGCTTTACCAAGAACCCACGGTGACTTAGTTCTAATTTTGGACTGTGACCACATTCCCGCACGGGGCTTTTTGCAACATACGGTAGGCTTTTTCACCAATCCCAAAGTAGCGCTGGTACAAACCCCTCATTGGTTCTACAATCCTGACCCGTTTGAGCGAAATCTACTCACCGCAGGTCAAGTTCCCGTTGGTAATGAATTGTTCTACAAGGTGCTGCAAAAGGGCAATGATTACTGGAATGCGGCCTTCTTTTGTGGCTCGGCTGCGGTGATTCGGCGGGAGTATTTGTTAGAGGTTGGCGGGATTGCGACCGAAACCGTTACAGAAGATTGTCACACCTCGCTGCGCTTACACTCCCTCGGCTATGAGACGGTCTACTACGACAAAATTATGGTGGCAGGGTTAGCCCCCGAAACATTCTCAGCTTATGTGGGACAACAAGTTCGCTGGGCGCGGGGCATGGCGCAAATTTTACGGTTAGAAAATCCGCTCTTTAATCGCAAGCTCAATCTACGTCTAGCACAGCGAATCTGCTACTTTAGTGCGACCTCTCACTTTTTCTTTGGGTTTCCGCGCTTGATGTATGTAGTTGCACCAACGCTTTACCTGCTGTTGGGAGTCAATCCTGTCAAAGGACTGGGCGTTGAAACGCTGTTTTATGCCTTACCTCACATCATTCTATCGATGCAGACAAATCACATTCCTTATAAGCATGTACGCTTTTCGTTTTGGAATGAAATCTATGAGTTTGCGCTATCTTTCCAGGCGGGCATTGTCACGCTGTTGGCGCTCGTTAATCCTAAATTGGGAAGTTTTAACGTGACCGACAAAGGCTTAACCGTCAGCAAGCGTAGCTTTGATTTAGAAAGTGTGCGGTATCTTGTGATTTTAGGAACGTTGACTGCTGCATCTTTGTTAGCGGTGCCTTTTTGGTTGATGTTAAGTCCCGGTGAGGCGCAGGCTGTGCTGATCAATGCCTTTTGGTGCATTTTTAATCTGCTATTAGTAGTCGCCGCCTGCTTGGTAGCCTTTGAACAACCTCAACTGCGGCAATCTCACCGTCTACCTCGCGAGTTGACTGCAATCATTCACAGCAGCGACCAAAGCTGGACAGGTAAGACCGTAAACATTAGCGAAACGGGGTGTCAAATTATGTTGGATGTTTGGCCCAATACTCACGACGAAGTGCGGGTAGAGTTAATCGGGGATTGGGGTGCCAGAGCGCTGTTAAATGCTCAAATTATTCGGGGAACTGCAACCAGTCGGCTCCAGGCTTTGTTAGCCGTGAGGTTTATTAATCCTAGCCGTACCCAACTAGACGATTTGATTGTAGTACTCTACTCAGATGTTCAACAATGGTATTCTCAGCAACGTCTAGAACGTGATCACCATCTACGATCGCTCAAGTTTATCACCACCAGCATCATCAGAGTCTTTCGAGAACTGCAACCAGAAGCAGGGATGAAAGTTCGCCAGCAGATGCAGCTACCAGCGCAAGTTTCCTGGGAGGGCTGGGGCGATCAGATTCCCTGGGTAAAGATTACAGCAATGGGAGCTAGAGAGGTGCGTCTGGAAATGGATAACTACCCCTGGTTAAAGCTGGCGCTAATCCAACAAACAAAACCTCTGCTGGGTCTGTTGATTGCGACAAGCGAAACGCAATATACGCCACAGAGTTTAGTAGCGCAGGTGCAAACGATCGGATTTTTGCCCCAAACCATCAGCCGCAATTTGAGTCCGAGTTCAGTGGTCACCCGCGATCGCATTGTTCTAGAACTAATTTTTCCAGACTCACTCCACCGCCAACAGTCTGACAAGATTAAGCAACTGCTGCGCTCCCTAAATCCCTCCGATTAAGGCTGAGAGGGTGCCTTAAAGGTCATATTGCTGGTAGCAGAACAAGTTACATCCCCCCTAGCCTCCTTAAGAAGGGGGACATAAAGTTAGAGTTGTGCATTGTAAGAATTACCTGTTGATAAGTTTTAGGAGTTTCATAAAACTAACTTGAGCCTACTTTGAAAGCTAAGAAGAACTAATTTATAGATGTATCTTGATGACATTCTCAAGAAAAAAGATATATCTCTACATGAGTATTTGTAAGCGAGTTGTTTAAATTAAGACATAGCTAATTCACTTTACGGATTGAACTCTAATCACTCAAATCTTGAATTATCAAACTTAAGTTCCTTTGACAGCGCAGCAACATGAAATCGAAAGCAACAATGGCGGCTTCTCTTACAGGTCAGCAATTCAAGACACTAGTAGCTTAAAGCACATCTAAAATTCATCGATAAAGCTCATTCAGAAATCTATCGTTTCAGGTGCTAACAAGTGATAAAACCACTGCTTTTTAGAATTTTATTTCTGCGTCAAACTCCTCTTTAATACTCGTTATTTTCCTGTGTTAACCCTGGAAGGAGTAGCAAGAGGTTTACTCTACTAGGTTTGATTTAAATTTAATGTAAAGTCAGCTTTAAAGGTATAGCAATTGATCCCATTTATCCATATTATGAGGTCTTAATAGGGTGATGTTTAAGAGATAGTTACTAGCTTTTGAGATTGCTTGTTCAGTTCGCAATCCTCGCAGTAACCTTTTTAGTAAATAGGTCAGCTTAATTAAACTGATTAACATAGCTCCTGGTTATCGTCTTCCCTCTTCTCAATGGAGACTACAGGATTTCCTATTTGATTCAGTGATTTGATTCAGTGATTTGCGCGATATCATCACAAAAAGCAGAACAATGATGAACACCCTGTCTACAGTGGAACAGCAACCTTTTCAACGACTACACCCACTTAGTTTGTTAGCTCAATTAATTAGCCGCCACTCCAGTGGTTGTCTCCGGGTTGTAGATGGATCAACGGATTGGCTCATCTACCTAGATCAAGGGTGGCTAACCTACGCCTCTAGTTCCGTCGATCCATTTGAGCGGCTCGATCGCCATCTCCGTCACCTCAGTCGTCAGATTCCAGGGTTAGTGAGTGCAGTCCGGGTGCAGGTGCGAGTGTTGTTTGAAACCAATCCTGAGCATCGACTCACCCCCAATGCCGACTTTCAAGCGATCCGCTGGTTAGTTGAACAACATTATCTCAACCTGGCTCAAGCTACCGCCTTGATCGAAGCGATCGCTAAAGAAGTCATTGAGTCTTTTTTGGTGATCAATGAAGGAAGCTACGAGGTCGTCGAGAAGCGTGAGTTTGCAGACTATCCAAATCTGTGCCAGCTTGACCTGCGATCGCTGGTCGAGCATTGTCACAATCAACTCCGCGTCCGCCAGTTTAGACAGTCTCCCGCTGCGGTTCCTTCTCCACCCGTAGTAGAACGCTTACCTGAACCAACGTCTAGTAGCAGACAGCAAGAATTTTCGCGATCCTCGGCTCAGTTAAAGACTTTTAATCGCAATGGAGGAGCCGCTTCAGCAAGCAGTTCTAGAACTCGCCATACGATCGCTTGTATCGATGACAGCCCCACAATTTTACAGTCGATTAATTCATTTTTGGAGGAGGAAGAATTCTCGGTTTTAATGATCAATGACCCCGTTAAAGCCTTGATGCAAGTTGTGCGGAGTAGACCAGATTTGATCTTACTTGACGTAGGAATGCCCAATCTGGACGGCTATGAGCTTTGTTCACTACTGCGGCGGCATCCCAACTGTAAGAATACCCCAATCGTCATGGTGACTGGCAATACCGGGTTTATCGATCGAGCGAAAGCCAAGTTAGTTGGGGCATCAGGGTACTTGACTAAACCTTTTACTCAAACCGAGTTGCTCAAAATGGTGTTCAAACATCTGACCTAAAACGAAGTTGTCCAAAGCGGGTTTCAACAATCCGCTGGCTACTTCTAAAAAGGGCAGTAATGGACAACTAATCCAACAAGAATACTGGCCGGATGGCTGGTTAAAAACTGCACTGTCTGTCGAAGTTCAAAGCTTTGCTAAATCGCTGCGTGTAGTTGGACACCGCAATTAGTCAAATCTCTAAGAATGGCAGGGCGATGCTTTCAGGAGAATGGTTCGTTATATGAGTTTGACCCTAATGAGTACGGTTTTAATTGTTGAGGATACCCTCTCAGAAATGGAATTACTGAGCCATTATCTGCGGGAAGGGGGGTATACTGTCGTGGGAGCCTTAAGTGCCAAAGAAGCGCTCGACAAAGTAATAGAACTCAAGCCCGATGTGATTATTACCGATGTTGTGATGCCTGGGATGAGCGGCTTTGAACTCTGTCGAAGTTTGAAGAAACAGCCAGAAACCGCAAAGGTGCCCGTGATTATTTGTTCTTCTAAGTCCCAAGAGATCGATCGCCTGTGGGGAATGCGCCAGGGTGCTGACATCTACATTACCAAGCCCTTTACTCGCGAAGAGTTGATCCGCGCCGTTAAATCTTTAGGAGACTAGTCATGGCGGGACTTTCAGCACTGACCGTCGCTGCTCAAAACCCTCAAAAAGTGTTGGGTGAAGCCTATCTTAAGTTTGAACTAACCCCTGACACCCCCGCCATTGTGTCGATGAAGTCGATTCAGGAAGTACTCGCGCTACCTGCTCAACGGTTGAGTGCCATGCCCAAGATGCCTGCTTGTATTCTGGGCTTGTTAAATCGGCGAAGTCACGTTCTCTGGGCCGTCGATCTGTCCAAGTTGTTAGGGATTGGTCGGCTAGATAGTCGGGCCCAACAGTATGATCTGATTCTGGTACGCTCAGGCGCTCAAGCGATCGCGCTAGCGGTGCATCGAGTCGAGGGCATGATTTGGTTACCGCCAGACGAGATTCAACCACCCCCCAGTCATGCTGCTACCCATTTGGTTGGCTACTTGCGGGGCTGTGTGCTTCAGGAACAACAATTGTTTTTGGCGTTAGATACTGAGGCAATTTTACAGTCTTCAGTTTTACATCAGCATTAGCTCACTGCTTGCCTCTGGCTCAACATCGTCTTCCTTGTTCAACAAGGCTTTAAGAACTGAGGTTCTGGACTAAAAATCAAAGGTTCACAGTCTCAGCTTCTCCGCCAATCCCAAGATTTTAGTTGACCTGTTGTTGATACTTGCCATTTCTCATTGTTCTCACTTAATCCGATTGCCCTATGGTTGACCAAATCGATGTTAGTAATCAGCGAATTCAGCAGACGACTCAACCTGTTTCCTCGCGCACCGGACTGCCCGATCTACAACCCGACGAATCGCGGACTCCGTTACCGAGCGATCGCTCCCCTGATCGGTTGATGCCACAGGTCGATTCTGAAATGGTTAATCCTCCCCGTTCTCGCTTAGTGCGGTGCTGGCAGAAAGTAGGGTTGGGCAATAAAGCGACACTTTTGGCGATTGCCATTGGCGTGTTGCCTGTATTCAGTGTTGGGGCGATCGCGTTTACCTTGACAGACCACTCCTTGCGCCAACAAATTAGCGCCACCCGACAGGCTAATGCAGTCAAGCTATCTGATCAGGTCAATCGCTTTATGCTAGAGCGTTATGATGATGTGCAAGTTCTGGCTCAGTTACCTTTGTTGACGATTGAAAAAGTCCGAGAGAGTACCTCTTCTGAAGAAAAGCAGTCCGTACTCAATAAATTTGTAGAAGCCTCTGAGATCTATGAAAGTGTAGCGGTACTCAACCTGAATGGGGATGCGATCGCACAGTCTAAAGGACGCAATGTTCCTAATCAGAAAACTGAAGCCTACTTCCAGGCGGTACTACAGAGCGATACGCCCTACATTGAGAGCGTTGTTGCTAACCTCAGTCGCGACCCTGTGGTTTACCTGGCGGCTCCCGTGATGGATGCTGTGAGCGGTAAGATGATTGCGATCGTTCGCACGGTGATTCCTTTAAGTCGCTTAGGAGAGGTCGTTCAGCCCTATCTAACACAGGGACGAGAGTATAATCTTGCTGACTCGACTGGCAAGATTTTTGTGTCTTCCCGTAAAGAGAATTTGGGACGAGAAGCCCCGCAAACCACCCCCTCATTAGCCTCCTTGAGAGCAGCTAAAATTGCTAGTAGCGTTGTGAGCAACAATCGATCTGGGGCTGGAGAACTCGTGAGCTATAGTCCGCCCACAACCCTAGAAGGACTTCCTCCACTCGGTTGGGAAACCTGGTTGGTTGAGGATACCACTACCGTCTTTGCTCCCTTGTATCAACTGCTGATTGCGATCGGAGTCGGCACACTCCTTACAGCAGTAGTAGTCGGCGTGATAGCGGCTCTGCTTGCAAAACGGATGATCGAACCGATGTTGGTCGCGGCTAGTCGAGTAGAAAAATTGGGACAAGGGGAATTAGACACTCGCCTGCCCGTCCAGGGACAAGACGAATTGGCAATGCTGGGGTTCAACATCAACCAGATGGCTAGTCAATTAAAACTGTTGTTAGACGAGCAGACACTAAATGCCCAACGATCGCAGCGTCTAGGAAGCGTCATCGCCAACCTTCAACAAGCTGTCAGCTTTGATGACGTGTTAAAAACGGCTGTGAGAGATCTGCGGGGGGCGCTACAAGTCGATCGCGCGATCGTTTATTTGTTTGATAGCACCTGGCAAGGCAGCATTGTTGCCGAATCCGTTGCTTTTGGCTTTAACTCGACACTCAATGCCAACATTGCTGATCCTTGCTTTGCTCAAAACTATGTCGAGAAGTATCGGCAAGGCCGGGTTCAGGCGATCAACGACATTGACACCGCCCAACTCGATCCCTGTTATCGAACTCAACTCGACCTCTTTCAGATCAAAGCCAGTATCGTTGCTCCCATTATGGTGAATGCCCAATTAATTGGTCTGCTGGTAGTGCATCAGTGCTCTGTCCCGCGATCGTGGCACAATGCTGACCTCGATTTTATGCGTCAAGCGGCTGTACAGGTCGGCTTTGTACTAGAGCAAGTAGAACTGTTTGGTCAACGCGAACAGGCCCGCCAGGCGGCAGCAGAGCGTCAGCACCAGCAGCAGGAACTACAAACTCAACTCTTGCAGCTACTAGAAGACATTGAAGGAGCTGCCCAGGGAGACCTCACCGTGCGGGCAGATGTGACAGCGGGTGACATTGGGATTGTGGCTGACTTCTTTAACGCGATCGTTGAAAGTCTCCGGCAGATTGTGACTCAGGTCAAGCAGTCTGCGGTGCAGGTCAACACTGCCCTCAACGACAATGAACAATCTATTCGCCATCTAGCCGACACATCGCTCAAGCAAGCCGAGGAGACGACTCAGACCTTAAATGCGGTGGAGCAGATGATGTCTTCTATTCAGTCAATTGCGGACAATGCTCGACGAGCTGCCGCCGTCACCCGCACTGCTTTCAACACCGCCGAAGCAGGAGGGGGAGCAATGGATTTGACAGTCCGCAACATTTTGGGTCTGCGGGAAACCATTGGCGAAACCACTAAAAAGGTGAAACGGTTGGGCGAATCGTCTCAACAAATTTCTAAAGTGGTGTCGCTGATCAACCAGATCGCGATGCAAACCAATCTACTAGCCATTAACGCTGGGATCGAGGCCGCTCGTGCAGGTGAAGATGGTCAGGGCTTTGCGGTGGTGGCCGAAGAAGTGGCTGATTTAGCGACCCGATCGGCCACTGCTACCCGCGAAATCGAACAGATTGTTGCGACGATTCAGCGAGAAACTAGCGAAGTTGTGCAAGCAATGGAACAGGGCACGACTCAGGTTGTAGAAGGGACGCGATCGGTAGAAAGCGCTAAACAAAGCTTAGAGAACATTGTCGGGGTTTCACGCGAACTTGATCAGCTAGTACAGTCGATTTCTACCGCTACTGTCTCTCAGGTGCAAACCTCCAAAACTATCACCACTTTGATGGAAAAAATTGCTCACATTTCTGGCAACACCTCTAAATTCTCCCTGGAAGTTTCTCACTCATTGCGGCAAACGGTCGAAGTTGCCCAGGCACTTCAAGCATCTGTCGGCACATTCAAAATCAGCTAACTTAACCTGAAGTCAACCCTGAATCAAAAAATCGCGTCCGACCTGACCAGCAGCTTTCAGTCGTGGGCATTGTCTACCATCTTTGCAGCGGCGATTTCTTTGAGTTCCCCTTAAAAAACTACCGTGTACAGACAAGTCGTAAATCGCTTCGTTTTAGTCGGCTTCAGCCCCCTAAATTTTGAATCCCTGAGAAATTGCTTGAACTGTGGAGATCTTTCTATTTCAAAGTCCCCCAGACTAGGGGATATAGGGAGCGAAGCATCTCAGCAATGATTGACCAATCGACTTGTGTGTACACGGTAGCCCTTCAAAAAAGGGGACATGAAATTAAAGTTGCACATCGCGCTAATTCATCAAAAAACGACCATTAAAAAACGAGCATCAAAAAACGAGCATCAAAAAACAATTGACGGTAAGTTTCCATCAAATTCACCCTACAGCCCCATTACTCCACGCCCCTAGACCCCTATGACACAGAATAAGGAACTTGAAATTCGTCACCAGTTCCTCGAGGAAGCCGAAGAATACTTGAGCGTTTTGGATAGTTCTCTATTGGGATTGTCAAATCGGCGGGTCGATCCGCAGAAAATTAATGCTGCCCTGCGAGCCGCCCACTCTATCAAAGGGGGAGCCGGAATGATGGGGTTTCAGGTGCTGAGTACTCTGGCACATCGACTCGAAGATTCATTCAAAGTTTTGAAGGTAGATACCTCTCTCGAAATTGATCCGCCCCTCGAAAATCTTTTGCTCACTGCGATCGACCGACTGCGCTGGGTAGTCGCTTACGATCGACAGCATCAAGCGATCGAACCCCAGTGGGTTGCAGCTCAGATCGATCCCGTTTTTGAGCAATTACATCAACGCCTGGGTGATCCTCAAGATGAAAATGCCGCCTCTTTACTGTCACCAGAAGAGGGGCAAGATATTATCCCACTGCTGTTTGAAACCGAGGTTGAAAGCTGTTTGCAGCGCCTGGAGACAGTGTTAGATAATCCTGCTCATCCTGACCTGGCCGAAGAATTAGACATTGTAGTGCAAGAACTTGGTGGCCTCGGCGAAATGCTGCAATTACCCGCCTTTCTGCACTTGTGTACTACGGTTGCCCAAACACTCCAGACGCACCCCACTCACCTTGTATCCATTACTCAAGCAGCTTTACAGGCTTGGCGACGATCGCAGGCTCTTATCTTAGTCGGACAATCAGAACAGTTACCCACCACGCTAGATTGGATTCCACCAGCCCCTTTGCCCATCATCGTTACAGACAAGGAAGTTGCTCCGACTGTTGAGACTTTCTTCGTTAAAGAGATGACTGTAGAGGAGACCTTTCAAGAGGAAACGATTGTATGGGAGACGACGACCGCGAATTCCAAGCCTTTCGAGATTCCTCAGACCACCCCACCTGATCTAACTAGTTCCGACGCTGAGTTTGAACCTTTTGTGTTTGCGGTCGAATCTTTTGCAGAACCCGAACCTTCCCCGATCGTCGAGCCATCCGTAGACGAGGAGCCATTCGCCGCCCACTCGCCGCAGATCACCCATTACAAAATTCTAGATACTCAGCCTGATACAACGCAGGGAGCCGACAACTCCGATAGCACGGTGCGAATTCCAGTTCGGCAACTCAATCAACTCAATGACTTGTTTGGGGAACTGACGATCGAGCGCAATGGCTTAAATCTTCACGTTAATCGGTTGCGCCATTTGAGCAAAGCGCTTCGCTCACGGATGCAAACATTAGAACAGATCAACGCCCAGATTCGCACTGCCTATGATCAGGGGCAAACCTTGAATCCAACCTTACCTCTCCTGAGTGGCTCACACAGTGGCGATTATTCGACTAGTCGGGCAAGTAGCAGCTTTAATCATGCCGTTGCTAGTTTCAAATTTGATGCCTTAGAACTCGATCGCTACAACGATCTACACACGCTATCGCAACAGGTGATGGAAACGATCGTTCAGATTCAAGAAATCACCGATGACGTGGATTTGAGCCTGGATGACACCGAACAAACAACTCGTGTCCTTAACAAAACCGCCAAACAACTACAAACAGGGCTAACCCAACTGCGAATGCGTCCCCTCGCGGATGTGGTCGATCGCTTTCCACGGGCACTCCGAGACCTCTCTTTGCAGTTTGGTAAACCCGTTGATCTAAAGGTGACTGGGGCTAATACTCTGATCGATCGCAATGTTCTAGAAGCCCTTAATGATCCGCTGATGCATCTATTGCGAAACGCCTTTGATCACGGTATCGAAGATTCAGCAACTCGTCGATCGCGAGGCAAAGGGGAGACTGGACAGATTGAAATTCATGCTGTACATCGGGGTAATCGTACCATTATTACGATCCGAGACGATGGTGAAGGCATCCCGATTCACAAAATCCGCGATCGAGCCGAGCAAATGGGACTCGATCCGACGCTACTAGATGCCGCCAGCGATGAAGAATTGCTATCACTGATTTTTGAACCTGGCTTTAGTACCAACAGTCAAGTCACAACGCTCTCCGGTCGGGGGGTCGGTATGGATGTTGTGCGGAGCAATCTCAAAGATATTCGCGGGGAAATCAACGTGAATACTCAGGCTGGTGTCGGCACGACTTTCACGCTGTCGCTACCCTTTACGCTGTCTGTTGTTCGCATTTTACTAGCCGAAAGCAATGGGATGTTGCTGGCCTTTCCAACAGACATGATTCAGGAGATGTTTTTGCTAAAACCAGAGCAGATCATTTCTAGTGTTGGCAATGAACTTCTCAACTGGCAGGGTAAGCTAGTGCAACTGGTGCGATTAAACCACTGGTTAGACTTTAACTGTCCGCACCCTCCCCACAACTTTGAAACGCCCGCTACGATCCGCTCTGCTTGCGTTTTGATTGTGCAGCAAGGAAATCAACTAGCCGGGCTACAGGTCGATCGCTGTTGGGACGAGCAAGAAGTCACGATTCGGCGAGTCGAAGGGCTTTTACCCCTGCCTACTGGCTTTAGTAGCTGCACTATTTTGGGTGATGGTCGGGTTGTGCCTTTGGTAAATATTCCCGACCTGCTCAAGTGGATCGCCAGCTACGAGCGGTTTGGGGCAGACACTCCGCTACCCGACTCGCCCAACCCCGTCCTGATATCTGAGTTGCCGCACGTCTCGTCCACCCAGACCATTTTGATTGTGGATGATTCCATTCATGTCCGCCGCTTTCTGGCTTTGATGTTAGAGCGGGCAGGCTATCAAGTCGAACAAGCCAAAGATGGACAAGAGGCTTTGGAACGATTAAACACTGTGTCGGTGACCGCCGTGATCTGTGATGTGGAAATGCCTCGACTAGATGGCTTCGGCTTTCTAGCAAAACTAAAAGCCCATTCGCAGTTTAGTCACCTTCCAGTCGCGGTGCTCACCTCTCGCAATGGCAACAAACATCGTCAACTCGCAACTCAATTGGGAGCCGTTGCTTACTTTACGAAGCCTTACAACGAACAGGATCTCCTCAATACCCTGACCCAAATAATCGCCGCCGCCCATTAGAGCGCAACTCCCGACAGCCCGATCGTCTATTTCCCCCAATTCGTATGAACAATCGCACTCGCTCCAAAATCCTCGAACAACCAGCGCCTCTGATCGTGTCCCGTCCGCAGGCTCCTATTGGTCAGCCAAAGATCCAATCACGACCACTTGCTAGTTCACCTCGTCAATCGTTCTTTAGGGACTGGTTTGCAAATCTTCCAATTAGGCGTAAACACTCGATCGCGCTAGTCACCTGTGAATTAGTCCCCATTTTGGGGTTGGGGGTTGGTTCTACCCTGGTGCTAACCAATAGTTTGCGAACCCAACTGTCTGACCAGGCAAAGTCTGAAGTCGCTGTTATCGATCTGACTTATGCTGTCAAAGTTAATCAAATGAGCTTTAGTGCGCGAGGGCAATCGGACAATATCGCGTTGATTAGTGCGGCTAAAAGCAATGTTGAGGGCGGCTTGCCGAGTGATTTGCAGGGAAAGGCCAAGAAAATTTTGCAAAGCGAAGTCAAAGCCCACAAAATGGAATACGCCACCCTTGTCGGCAAAGATCGCAAAATCATTGTGAATGCTAACAACAATCGAGCCGGACAGGTTTTTGATCCCCATAGTTTAGTGAGTGACGTGCTCAGAAATGCTCGACAAGTAAGAGCTAGTACGCTAGTTGAGCAAACAGAACTCATTCAAGAAGGCGCGCCCCTGCCCAGCACCTATGACCCGCAAACTCGCAGCGCTCTGATCCGCTATGTGGTTACTCCGATCAAAAATCCCGATACTCAGGAAGTGATCGGCGCACTGGTGTTTGGGGATGTTGTCAACAGTAAGCCGTCGATCGTCGAAGGCACCGTCAATGCTCTGGGAGGCGGCTACAGTGCTGTTTATTCACGCCAGTCCACAGGACAATTTACCCTGGCCACAGCCCTAGAGCGCAGTAGCCTCGCAGCCCCGCCTCGCCTACAAATAGAGTTGCCCGATCAATCGCTGTTGACGCAGGCCGCGGCCGCCGAAAACGGAAAGCCAGTCACCCAACGTCTGACGATCGATAACCAGCCCTATATGCTGGCTGCCATTGCGCTACCAGAACGAATCATTGAAACGCCTGATGGTTCTACTCCGGTGTTTAGTGCCACCCCCACTGCCTTCTTAGTGCGCGGTACGCCTGAAGCCAACCTCGACACCCTGCTCTGGAACAGCCTCCATCAAGAAGCACTACTAATCTTGCTGTCACTGTTTGCGATCGTCGCCTGGAGTGTGATCTTTCGGCGCACTGTGCTGAATGCCATCACCCATCTCGACCAGACTAGCCAAAACTTTGTGCAGGGCGATCGTAATGTTCGCGCCGAGGTCGGTTCTATTGACGAAGTGGGGCAGCTATCAATGACTTTTAACCAGATGGCGGATTACATTGTCAAATCAGAAGCCAACCTGGCCGTCGAAGCCCAACGCGCTCAACAGTTCAGCGATATTACGCTACAAATCCGACAGTCCTTAAAGCGAGAAGACATTCTCAGGATCACGGTGCAAAAAGTGCAGCAGGCTCTAAAAACCGATCGCGTCGTCATCTATCAGTTTCACGAAGATTGGAGCGGTACGATCGTGGCTGAATCAGTGCAACCTGGTTGGAAAGCCATTCTCAATGAAACCGTCAACGACCCCTTTCGCGTAGGGTTAATTGAGGAATACCGCAACGGACGGGTGCGAGTCATGCCTGATGTCAATGCTGAAGGGTTGTCTGACTGTCACCGCGATATTTTGAGCAGCTTTCAGATCAGAGCCAGCATGATTGCTCCCATTCTCAAAGACAACCAACTGCTTGGGTTACTGGGTGCCCATCAATGTGACGGCCCTCGACTCTGGCAACCCTCCGATGTGGCAATGTTTAAGCAACTCGCTGCTCAGATTGGCTATGCGCTTGACCAGGCAGACACCTTGTATCAGCAAGAACAAGCCCAACAACAAGCCGCCGCCCTATTTGAGGAGCAGCGTTGTCAACAAGAGATGTTGCAGCAGCAGTTAGTGGCGCTCTTAGCGAATGTCGAAGGCGTTGCGGGCGGTAATTTGACAGTGCGGGCTGATGTGACGGCGGGTGATATTGGCATTGTGGCTGACTTCTTTAATGCGATCGTCGAAAACTTGCGCCATATTGTAACCAGCGTCAAACACTCTGCGGTGCAGGTTAACAGTCTACTGGGTGCCAACGAAGGCGCAATGCAAAAACTGTCTGAAGAAGCCCTCCAGCAGGCGGAGGAGACTAGCCGGATTTTGGACTCGGTGGAAGCCATGACTCAATCTATCCAGATAGTAGCGGACAATGCTAGTCAGGCTGCTGTGGTGGCTAAGACCGCTTTTACAACGGCCGCTAGTGGGGAAGCTGCGATGGATCAGACGGTGCAAAGCATTCTTACTCTGCGGGAAACGATCGATGCAGCCGTTCTTCAAGTCAAGCAGTTAGGAGATGCCACACAGCAGATTTCTCGAATTGTCTCTCTCATTGATGAGATTGCCGTTCAGACTGATCTCCTCGCTCTGAATGCAGGACTGGAAGCTTCTCGCGCCGGAGAGCAGGGACGCGGGTTTGCCATCGTCGCTTCAGAAGTGGGACAACTGGCTGCGCGATCGGCGGCGGCTACCCGTGAAATCGAACAGATTGTAGAAACGATTCAGCGCGAAACGAATGCGGTGGTGGTTGCGATGAGTCAGGGCACCACTCAAGTGATCGAAGGGGCGGATTGGGTAAAAGCGGCAAAACAAAGTTTGGGTCAAGTGGTGCAAGTTTCTCGTCAGATTGATAACCTGGTACAAGCGATTTCTCAAGCAACGGTGTCTCAGGCGGTGACTTCTCGATCGGTTGCCTTGTTAATTAAAGACATGACTCAAATCTCAGAGCGCACGTCTAATTCGTCTCGGCAAGTATCGAGTGCTCTCCGTCAAACAGTGGTCGTCGCTCAAGAACTGCAAGCATCGGTTGAAACCTTTGAAGTAGGGGATGTGGAATGAGTCTAAAAAGATGGTTGGGAGGTCTAAAGCTAAGTACGATCGCAAGTGAGGATTTTTAGTCGGCCCTAAGTCAAGAGATCTCCCCTAGTCCCTCTTAAAAAGGCTACCCTGTACATACAAGTGGATTGATCATTCATTGCCAAGATGCTTCGCCCCCTAAATCTCCCAGTCAGGGAGACTTTGAACTAGAAAGATTTCCACGGTTCAAGCCATTTCTCAGGGATTCAAAGTCCTTCACGGGTGGGGGGTTTAGGGGGCTGAACTGAAACAAAGCGATTTACGACTTGTGTGTATACGGTAGCTTAAAAAGGGAGGGAACCGGATTCAAAGTCAGTCTTTTTGAGGCAACGTCTCTCCTTTTCAGGGCGATTTAGAGGAACCGAAGTTCGGCACTCAACAAAACAATCTCAATTTGCGATTTGCTAAATTTATGAATGTTTATGATTTACAACAACAAGTTGGTGACCAGTCCCTTATTGCTGCCCAGCTAAAGTCAGTTGAGCTAAGTGGGGCGCTGTTGCGAGGCGTTGATCTATGGGCTGCTGACCTGAGCGACGCTAATCTGTGGGGAGCCGACCTGCAACAAGTAAACCTGCGACGGGCAAACCTGCGGGGCGCTAATTTGACGGGCGCTAATCTGCGGGGAGCCGACCTGCGCGAAGTCGATCTGCGGGAAACTCAATTGCAGTCTGCTGATTTACAAGGTGCTTTGTATGATGACACCACGTTGTTTCCGAGTAACTATGAGCCGATCGCAGCTTTTAAGCTAGTTCCGGGTGCAGTCATCAGTCAGTCTGATTTAGCAGATGCCGACCTCAGTGGGGCAGACCTCACTCAGGTTGATTTCACTCAAAGCAATTTGCAGCAAGCGACTCTCTTTGGGGCTAGTCTCCAAAAAGCCATTCTCACAAGAACAACCTTAACCGCTGCTGACTTGACCGAGGCGGACTTACGCGCTGCTAACTTGAGTAGTGCTAATCTGCAAGCTGCCGATTTGAGGGGTGCCGATTTGCGGCGATCGTTGCTCAATCATGCTAACTTGATCAACACTGACCTGACGGGGGCTGATTTGCGGCAGTCCCACCTGTTTGGAGTAGACTTCACCACGGCTATCCTGAGTGAAACCCAACTAGAAGGAGCGCTCTACGACCTTGATACCCAATTTCCTGAAGGCGTTGATCCGGTTAAGTTGGGAGCGCTTTTAATTGCTCCTAGCATTGATCTCAGCGGTCAGGATTTAAGTGAAGCCAAGTTAGTCGGGGTCGATCTTAGTTACGCCAATCTCAGCGATGCTCACTTTGAAAGTGTTGATCTCTGGGGAGCTAACCTGAGTTACGCTAACCTGACGGGCACAAATCTGACTCAGGCTAACCTCTGGGGCGCTAACTTGACGGGTGCTACTTTAGAAGACGCTGAGTTAACCAATGCTAATTTGCTAGAAGCTAACTTGACAGATACCATCCTGGCTAATGAGTCGTAGAGGCAAGGAGTCCTATGACACAATGCAAGCTACTGACCGATGGGATGCAAGATTTATAGTGCTCGATCGCTGATATTACTGTTTGCCTGCTTGAGGAACTATGCGCCACAATCATCGTACTCTTTGGTTAATCCTTCCCTTGGTTTTGCTGGGTGGCTGTACGCAGGTGCGAAACTTGTGGCGCGAAAAATTAGGGCAAGCTAACCTTCAGTTTCAAGTAACGCCGGGTGATTTATCCGGTTCATACAAAGTAGTCGGTAAAGCTGATCTGCCCGACCAGACCGAGATTCGCGTTGCGGCAGTCCGATATCTCTATCCCACAACCCTGGCATCCAATAGCCTGACTCCCAAACCCACGTACTCCATTCTGGCTTATCAGACGACAGAGGTGAAAGAGGGACAGTGGCAAGCACAACTGAACCTCTGGCAAGTTGCCCCCAATGGTCAATTTCAGGAGGATTGGCAACTCCACGAAAAACTAAAACTCTCCCTCAAACCAGCTTCAGATGTTGTATTTCTGGCGACCCTGGCTCCGGGTGATAAAGCTGATCAACTCCAGCAGGTCGAAGTTAGTTTGCAGAAGAGTAAGAAGGTAATCGACACTGCCTTGATTCGGCAAACAGTCGTCGGCGATCGCTATCTCCAGTCCAATCAGGTGTTGACAGTTGCTTTGCCCACAGGCAGTACTACGCCACCGCCTATACAGGACAAAGATATTAATGGCGGTTGGGGACGACGCTATCTAATTCCACCAGAAGCTCCCAATCCAAACAACTTAGCGTTTCCTGAAAACCGCCGCACGAATGCTCATCCCGCCCCAACAGAATTTATTCGCTAGAAAATGCAATCAAATATGATCGGCTCGATCGCTAAATGAGTTCAACGCCTGATGCGACAGATGGGATTGTTTGCGTTTCCACGGAGTTGCGCTTTGCGATAACCTATCCCAAAGGGCGGCGATCGAGAGCCTATGTCGAAAATCAATCGGACTACAAGCAACGCACTCAAAATGAATTGCCCCCAGATGCTCAAAGTCTGAAGGCAACGAATCAATTTAGGAGAACATTTGATCACCTAAGCTAAAAGTTAGCTGAATGTGGAAAGCGCGATCGCTCTGCTTTCCTGGGCATCTTCACAAGTCGGTATCCAACTATAGACCCAAGTAACTGTCAGCCTGGTTGCAGGGGGGTTCAGTCCCGTTGCCGGGATTTGGGTTTGTGAAACGCTACCTTACCCGCGCACCGGGAAACCGATGCCTGTTTCAGTCCCGTTGCCGGGATTTGGGTTTGTGAAACAAGAGAGCTATTAAGCCAGACGAAATCCAGGCGATGTTTCAGTCCCGTTGCCGGGATTTGGGTTTGTGAAACGAACTTCGTCCCGCTATTAACAATCGGCATGAGAGGTTTCAGTCCCGTTGCCGGGATTTGGGTTTGTGAAACTTGTGGGAACTCCCAGTCTGTACAGTTGAGCAACCGTGTTTCAGTCCCGTTGCCGGGATTTGGGTTTGTGAAACATCCTGCATCCTCGCACATTCCCTTTTGTGCGGTTGTTTCAGTCCCGTTGCCGGGATTTGGGTTTGTGAAACGGAATTATCACGGGCGCAAGTTGGAGTATCTCTTAGTTTCAGTCCCGTTGCCGGGATTTGGGTTTGTGAAACTAATGCGTTCTGTTGGGGATGGGCGATTCCCATTCTGTTTCAGTCCCGTTACCGGGATTTGGGTTTGTGAAACCTTGTGCGTGGTCTTCTACCTCACTGAGTTTAGATGTTTCAGTCCCGTTGCCGGGATTTGGGTTTGTGAAACGCGGTGTTTAATCGCCATAGCCAATCAGTCTCCAATGTTTCAGTCCCGTTGCCGGGATTTGGGTTTGTGAAACGGCAAATGAGGGAGATCATTACCTTGGCATCGGCTTAGTTTCAGTCCCGTTGCCGGGATTTGGGTTTGTGAAACTCGTGTTGGAGGTGATACTGTCAATCACTCGCGCTTGTTTCAGTCCCGTTGCCGGGATTTGGGTTTGTGAAACTTTGACGCGAGGCCCTTGTCCGCCTGATCCAATGCGTTTCAGTCCCGTTGCCGGGATTTGGGTTTGTGAAACCTCGGTTGGGAGGTCAGGCGGCCCAGCAGGCTGTGTTTCAGTCCCGTTGCCGGGATTTGGGTTTGTGAAACCGATCGCTTGATCTCCTTTTGGAAAAGTACGCGTGGTTTCAGTCCCGTTGCCGGGATTTGGGTTTGTGAAACTTCTTGCGGGGAAAGCAAGCTCCATTCGACTTGTGCTGTTTCAGTCCCGTTGCCGGGATTTGGGTTTGTGAAACCGTCGATCGACGGGTGGAGAACCCAGCTTTGTTGTTTCAGTCCCGTTGCCGGGATTTGGGTTTGTGAAACCTCCGGCGGCCGCGGGTGCTGACAACAAACTGCAAGTTTCAGTCCCGTTGCCGGGATTTGGGTTTGTGAAACGCGCGTGGGACTTCTTGCAACTGTACGATCTCCATGTTTCAGTCCCGTTGCCGGGATTTGGGTTTGTGAAACAGGTAAGTTGATCCCCTTTGATACCCCTGTTTTTAGCCGTTTCAGTCCCGTTGCCGGGATTTGGGTTTGTGAAACGCAAACGGGAATTCTAGTATCACGTTTGGAAATAAGTTTCAGTCCCGTTGCCGGGATTTGGGTTTGTGAAACCAGTCCACGCGCAAAGGTTTCGATAGAATCTTTATGTTTCAGTCCCGTTGCCGGGATTTGGGTTTGTGAAACAAGAACCCCTGGTGATAAGCAGCGATCGCTATATCGTTTCAGTCCCGTTGCCGGGATTTGGGTTTGTGAAACCAATCGGTTCTCCTCCAAGGGTGTCAATTCAAATGAGTTTCAGTCCCGTTGCCGGGATTTGGGTTTGTGAAACTAGAAATAGTTTCAGCGTTTTTATTTTTGTTATTTTGTTTCAGTCCCGTTGCCGGGATTTGGGTTTGTGAAACAGATGACCAGGGTGTCCTGGCGCGCTGGATGATCGTTTCAGTCCCGTTGCCGGGATTTGGGTTTGTGAAACCAGCAACATCACTAGGATTTGATATCACAAGAATTGGTTTCAGTCCCGTTGCCGGGATTTGGGTTTGTGAAACGTCATTGACTCAGAAAGATCGGCTTTTGTATTCGAGTTTCAGTCCCGTTGCCGGGATTTGGGTTTGTGAAACTTGACGGTAGATTCTGAGAGCTTGCGGGAGATCAGGTGTTTCAGTCCCGTTGCCGGGATTTGGGTTTGTGAAACAAGAGCAATTTCCCTCAAACTTGCAGACCGATTACATTGTTTCAGTCCCGTTGCCGGGATTTGGGTTTGTGAAACGGCTCAATACGCTGTTAGAGCGTTTAAGCGACGGCGGTTTCAGTCCCGTTGCCGGGATTTGGGTTTGTGAAACTGTGAATCAATTTTCCTACGATGCAAACTCGAATTTGTTTCAGTCCCGTTGCCGGGATTTGGGTTTGTGAAACCCCGTCAGCTAAAACCCCCACGAGGAGGGATGTTCAAAACCGATTTTGGCAAACCTCAACTGAAATATTGGTTTCAGCCAAAATCATTTAGCGACATAATTTAGCTCCATCTCAAAACTATTGAATTGTCGAGGTTCTGGGGTTTGGCAAACCTCCCAGGGTTTTCGCCCTCGCTTTGGTTTGCCAAAAGTCACTTGCCACATCATAAACCCAACCTCCTGATCTGTCGATGTTTTTCCAACCAGCCATAACCCCAACAACCCTCATCTACCGCAACTCATAGCGATCGCACATCCCCAACACTTCCTGCTTAACCAACTCGCGCACAGACCCCGGCGAAACAACCTCACAATCTTGTCCATATCGCAGAATCTCCCGAATCAGCCAAAACGTACTCGACACTTGCCGGACAACCCGCTTTACCTGCGGCAAACTCTCATGCCACTCATTAACTTCATCGATCGCACGCTTACTTCGATAAGCAAACGCCAACCCCCGAAACAAATGTAACTCCACCGGAATCGTGGTCAACCCAGACAACAACCATTGCCCCGAAACACGACTAACCGCCGCATCGGTAATCCGATCAATCCGCAGCGATCGATTGTGCTGTAACTCTGGCAATCCTCGTGTGTCCTCCGTTTCCTCACACCAACAATCGAGATATTGCCGATCCTCGTGGGGCGCGATCGCAGCATAGCGAATCGTAAACTGCCACAACCGCTCCGCCGCATCCTGATACGACAACTGAAATGGTTGCTGCTGTCGGATATATTGCTCTACCCCCAATCGCCAAGGCTGAGTCGGCTGGGCCACAAATTGCTCTAACTGCATCCTCAAAGGAATCGTGAGTTCACCGCGCTCTAGTAAAAGCTGTGCGATCGCCAAAGCAGCCTCAATTTTTCCAGCATCGATTAAAGCAGATCGGGCTTGGTTTAGAGCATTAATCCGCTCAATCTTCCAGTCGTGATTGGGAGCAATCAGCAACTGACGACGTGCGATCGCTTCCACTAGCTTCGAGATGTTGGCACGATCGCCCCAAGTCATGCCCAATTCCAGAGCAAGACTTTCGAGTTGCGCTTTATCCCGTTCCGAAATCGACAACGTAATTGACTGACCTTTTCGACTCATAATTTGTCCGTATACTTTGTCCGTTCAGTATCTTCTCAATCCCTATGATCGCTGTTATATTCGAGTCAATCAAGTCTTTACGGACAGAAAATAAAGGCAAGTCAAGAATGTAAACTTTCCTAAACTTCCGGTAATCACTAGTTCAGCGGGTATAGATTATGACAAAGATTGAAAGACTAGAGAGCGTTTTTGCGGATGGAAATTGGCATTCGACCGAAGAACTGGTGCAAAGCGTGGGACATCGATTTTCTGCAACAATTCACGTCGCAATTCATCAGCATCACTATCAGATCGAAAAGCGACGAGTTGGGCAAAGCAACCAATTCGAGTATCGATCGTTAGTTGCAGCAAAAAGAAAGTAAGGATAATTGCGATGCGCTTGTTAAACCGTCCGCCTAAAACTCTCGAAGAACGCTACTTCAGTGAAATTCGCCCATTGCTCTACGAACGGCATGGAACCCATCATCAATGGGGAACAAGAGAGAAGCATACTTTAGCAGAACATCTTGATTCTGCTTGCCAGTTTGTTTTAACGGTTAGTCGAATGGCAGAGATACCAGACGACAAACGATCTGTGATTCTTGCAGCCACCGCTGTACACGATCTGAACAAGCTAGATGAATCTGGGCGTAATGTGAAGACATTAGCCAGGAACAAGGACTTTCTGCAAGAACAACTGGAAAAAGCTGGAGTCAGCAGTTTTGTGTCGGGAGATGCTGAACTTGAACTAGCTAGACGCTTAATCGAGCGGCATTCAGGACATAACGCCAGTGATGGAGCATTGTTCTTGCCCGAAGATCCTCAGATCAAACGTTGGGCAGCAATCTTAATTGCAGCAGACTTGTTTGATTTAGGTTTACCAGCCGATGACTTGACAAAAAAGCTACAAAAAGAGTTGACCGTAGCGTTAAACCGTCCTAGCAAGCTGTATAGGGTTCGAGTCTCTGAAGATCGGGGCTATATGACGGCTTTGTTGCTATCAGCTTGTGAAGAGATTTTGATCGAGTACAAGCTGACTCCGCTGGCAATTTTTCCAGATGGTGAGTTGTTTGAAGGTGGAGATTTTCCAGACATCGACCTTGTTCCTAAAATTGCTTACCGTTGGCAGTGCAAAATCGATGCGGTCTTTGGTAATAACATTGATCAGCTTGTAAAGCCTGGAAATAACGGAATTCGGATTATGCCTCAAGCGGTTCAGCAAAACTTACAGGAAGTCGTCAAAGTTGTTCTCTATCATTTGGAACGAAAAAAGGCTGGATACAAGGCAGAGAGAGTGCAAGGAGAAGTCAGCAAACATCTTACAAAAGTTGATCAAACTGCTCTAGCTGCTGCGAATGAAGTGGGATTGTTGCCTGTTAGCAATGCTGAAGAGTTTGCGTTGTCAGAAGGACTCAAAGCTGCTTTTGTCAGCTATCGAAAGGTTAAACCTGAAATTTCTGTTGACCAAGTATGGGATAAGATCGCTGCTCATGTTGGTCTATCAGAACAGCAACGTCAGGCTTTGCAACCGTTTGACGAGCAATATGGGCGATCGCTTCTAGCAGCGAAAGCAATCACAAAGGGAATTGAAGGCATCCAGGCGGCTCTGGTAGAATCTCTGGAAATGAGGAAAGGATCAACCAGTGGTGAATCTGAAGAAGTAGAAGTTTCAGAAGAGCTAATTGCCCTTGTTGCTAGGACTCTAAATCTGCCGAATGCTGCTCATTTACCAGGGTTTAGCGAGTTAGAAGCTTACACAAACGCGAATTCTAGAAAACGCTGTTCTCTCGGCTCTACAGTGAATGAAACTGATGAATTGCCTTCGACTGCTATGCCCTCTGGAACTAAAGTCCAAGTATTTTCCAATCGGCTTCCTGGGGGTTTAATTGCTGAACCCAAGCGACAAGCAGAACCAACAACACTCTTGGCATACCAGCTTTTAAGCACAGGGGCTAACTTTCCTGCAAAACAAAAAGAACCACCCTACTACTTGCACTTAGCATTACCAGAAGGTTCTTGCCCAGAACTACTAAGGATCTGGCGAGAATGCCTCTTAAGTCTTGCTGCAATCAATGCAGAAGGAGCGGTATCAGTCCATCCCATCAAGCTTTACAAAGACAACATTGTTGAATTTCAGACTGGTAGAGGTGAAGGCTTTGCGTTTCCGAACCGCCCAGAATTTGTCCACAACGTGGTTCTCTTGCCAATGGTTTGGGGGAAAGCAAATACTTCGGTGGCATTATTGAAGTCATTGCGATTAGCCTTGGAGCTTTCACTATCACTTGATTTTGGTTTTCCGTTTGTGTTGAGTTCAAGTTTGCAGATTGAGCCATCGGCGGAATTCTACGGGCGGGTAGAAGGTATTCCAACTGCCTTTTCTAAACTGCTGGGATCTGGACGGTACAGCCGAGAAACAGCAGAGACTGTGCGCGATCGCCTCCGTTGGATGGGGAATCTTGTGCAAGCTGTTGCCAGTATTTCCAAATTTGATGACTGTCTTTATGACCTAGTTCGTGCTGCTACACAACCTTTCAGTCTCTACCATGTCTTGTTGCGCTGGATTTTACGTGAACAAACTGAACCTAATCTGGAAGCTAATTGGCTAAAGATTCGGGTTCCACTCAATCACCTTCTGGAGAGCCTTATGCCAAACGAAAATACAAAGCTAACTTTATATCTTAAGGAGGCTGCTCAACTTGCAGCAGAGGTAAATTTGAAAGGTAGTTCTTTTAATCGGACTTCTATCACCAAGCCTTTCACAGATTTCCTCAAAGACGTTCGTTCTTGCAAAGGTTACGTAGATTTGGACTTTCTGTTTGCTGCGCTATCTCAAAAATTCCATAACCATCTTGACCGGATTTGGGATTACAAAGTTGGAGAGACTAAACTCAACCAAATCACCCAGTACTACAACATCTTACGGAAACTGTATGAGGAAGTTTACAATGCTCGTCCCGAAAAACTATTGAACGATCGAGAGAATTTGACCGCAGCATACCTGTTTTTCTGGCAGGAAGCTTACCAGGTTGTTAAAGCAAAGAGAGAAGCCGAAGCAGCCGAAAAGAAGGCAAAAGCTCATGAAACTTCAGAGTCCGCCCAAACCGCTATATAGGAGAACTAATCATGTCGATTGAAACACTCACTCCATTTCTTGCCACAACCTACGAGAACTTTCCCAAAAGTCGAGTTATCGGCTTAGTTGTTCTCAGAACTACTTTGTCTGAAACCATCTTTCGCACTGAAGGAACTGGAGAACCGATGTGTCGAGAGTTTGTTCAATCGGGAATCAACACTGATAAACGAATCCTTGAACGGCTCGTCATGACCAAGCGTAAGCAAGTTGCTCCAGAACGTCGTCGCGGGCGCGAATTTCTTAGAGCTTATAATCTGCTATATACCAGCAAGAAGGAAGAATCTATTTGTTCACTCAATACTAATGCTCCTTGTGAGATGTGTGTGGACTGTTTTCTTTACGGCTTTGCGGCAGGCGGTGGCGGCGCTCAAAAAAGTCGAATTTGGACTGAGGATGCCTTTAGTTTGTTGTCTGCAAATGACTTGTTGGGCGATCGCACTCTCAATGGTGTTTACGAAAATGGCACGATGCGTTTACGGAAAGGAGAGGAAGATGAAAAAGAAAAAGCATCAAAATCTCTGAACACAAGTGAATACATCAAACCAGGAGCGCATTTCTTGGATGTTGTCACGCTCAAGGATGTCACTGCTGATGAGTTACGGTACATTATTGGCAACATTCTGCTAACGAGTCGTTACGGGGCTGTTTCTAGTCGAGTAGGACGGATGGAAAATCAGATTCTAGGTGTGTTTGGTGGAACTGCTGAGTTGCCAAGTTCATTAGAGCTTGTCCAGGCTGTCCATGATGTGATGACGACTCGTGAAGAACTTCTAGAACATCCGATGGAAAGCAGTGGATTGATCAGCCAAGTTGAGACGGTGATTGATAGTTGGAAAAATCGACGAGGGATTTCTGTGAAACTTTCTCCTGACGAAGTACAAGCTTTAATTGCAGATGTCGATCGTCATTGGTCAGATGCAGAACGAGAGGTCTTTCTAAAGCGTCTAGATCAGTCCTATGAACCTTTCCGTCAACCGCCTGCAACCGACACTAAAAAGACGAAAGGGAAAGGCAAAAGTGCAGCAACGGTCGAGGCAGGGAGTTAAATATGGCAACAACTCAGCAACTTGATCTGCTGCCATCGAAGGAGTTACCTCAGCCGACATTCAAGCAAGTCCGATTGATTGAATTGTGGTGTGCAGAACCTGTGTTCTTTGCTTCCAGAGAAATCTCTGACTGCTACTACACAGAAGGAATGATTGGTAACTATGCGCTTGCATATGCCCTGGATTGGGTGAGATCTCCTTATCGCTTGGTTGGACAAGCAGCGAGTAGACCGACATATCTTGAGGATTTAGTGCCGATCGCCCAAAACTCCTACATCTTGCCAGCATGGGCAGCAAAGGGGGAGGTGACGTTTCGGTTTGAGCGATTCAATGCACTTTCGGATGCTTATTGGTATGCTATGACCAATAATCGGGTTGCGACCTCTCGTGAAGACCTACCCGAATATCGGCGACTGCAAAAGGAAAAGGGACAAGACAAGCCCAAGCATCGATCGTTCAGTCCCAGCAATTTTCCTCAAACAGGACGACTCCGCATGATCGATCGAGGAAATCGCTTCCAGACGTTGGTTTTTGGTGATCGTGAACTACCAGAATATTTCCGAATTGGTAAGTTTAGAAGCAAAGTACGGCTTTCAATTTTACAACAGTTCCAATTGGTAACTCTACCAGTGGGTGAGTACACTAGCCAAGCATTGCTAAACACGGCTGATTTGCCACCTGATCTAACCCTACTGGCGTTCGATTTGATTTCGATCCCACCTGTGTCACTGATTAAGAACCTGCAATTTCGAGGTGCTGCATGGCAAATAGGGGATCTCATTGTTCCAGCGAATCTGCAATTCTGTGGAGGGCGGAATGGTGCATGAGAAATTGGCGATCGTGCTAGAGCCTAAAAGCATCGCTGCCTACATTGACTTACTAGGCGAACTCGCTTTTATGGGTCAAGCTTTGCAGCATCAGGTCGATGTTTTTGAAAAAGCTCGCAATCACGACATCATTCTGGATCTTGCTCCAACTGGAACAGGCAAAACGAAGGCAGCTTTCACGGTTCTTCTTCACGAATGCAACCGAACTCAGAATGCTGTTTACATTGCTCCGACTAATGCACTGGTTGAGCAGCAAAAGCAAGCGGCCGAAGAGTTTGTGCGAAAAGCAGGCTTACCTCACTTTGTGATTGCAGCTTCGGCAAAAGAAGTGAAAACTTGGCCTAGTCAAGTAGGAACACGACCAGGAGAAAAGATTTACAACTTGCTGAGAAATCCTGCTACGGTCTTTCCAGAAGTAGGCGGAGATCGACCCGTGTTGCTGGTGACGAATCCTGATATCTTTTACTATGCAACATTCTTTGCCTATCAACGGCTGGATCGAGTCAACATTGCAAGTCAGTTTTATAGTTCGTTTGCAACAGTAATATTCGATGAGTTTCACCTGTACGATGCTAAACAACTGGTTGGACTGCTGTTCTACCTAGCTTTATCCCACGAGTTTGGCTTCTTCAAAAGTGGTCGCCGAGCTATTTTACTAACCGCAACGCCTGAACCTGCCTGTGATGCTGCACTTGCCAGTCTGAAGAATCAAGGAGTTAAAATTGCGTTTGTGGATGGAGAAACCAGCACTACCCATCTCTTACCCTCTCAAACAGAGGTCAATTTAGAACTATGTCCTCAGCCTGATTCTGATCAATTTCTGCTGGAGCTGAGAGATAAAGTGATCCAGCACTTTCAATCTAGACCGGATCAATACGGTGCAGTCATTTTAGATTCTCTAGATCAGATCAATCGCCTTTCGGATCTGCTTCAGAAAAAGGGCTTAGCTAATCAGGTTGGACGCATTACAGGGCCTTCTTCTCTAATTGATCGTCAACGAGCTATCCAATGCTCAATCATTCTGGCAACCAGTACTGTTGATGTCGGGTTTAACTTTGAGCGCAATCCTGCTTCCGATCGCCAAACTTTAGATTGGCTAATTTTTTCCGCCCGCGATCGCGCTGCATTTTGGCAACGCATTGGGCGAGTTGGACGAGTTTTAGGTAGACAACAGACAGACAGACCTTCGGAAGCGATCGCTTATCTATCTGAAAAAGCCTGGGAAGAAGGATTAGGTTCATTAGATTGCTCTGGTGGACGATTCAGCCTTCAGCAAAAACTTTCTGAACTTGCTTGTCTCGATCGACCTTTTCTCAGCGTTTATTGGCAATCTGAAGCCTTCTTGGAAATTGCTCGTCCTCTTCTAAAACTAGAAGAAATGATGCAAGGACTAGCGCAAAGTGAGTTAATACCCAAGCTTTACAACACTCTAAAAAGAGTTTTAGGCGGAAAGCGAGATTGGGCTTATTATCGAAGGCGAATGCAAGCTTTGCAAGCGGCGGAGTCAATCGCAAACGAGAAAAAACCGACAGGTGACCCACTCAAATTCGTCAAAGGGAAAGCTAGATGGGAACTCGTTACGACATTTCTGAAAGCAGAGTGTCCCGAAGAATGGGCAGATTTTGAAGAAAACCGAACAACTTTTCAACAGTATGAAACCGTTTTCAAAGAAGATTCTGAGGCAGCAGCGGCGCTGAAGCAATTTTGTAAGTCCTTTAGTGCTACCTATGCTCCTTTATTTGGATTCCGCTCTAGCCTATTTGAGAGCCTTAACATCAAAGATCCAAAGGGTTTTGTGCTGGATCTCTCAGAGGAAACATTGATTGATCCCATTCATCTACTGCGCTACTACGAGTTTGCAAGTCAAAGTGAAGAAACTGAGATCATCGATCGAGCTGACCCCCCCTATCAAATCAGTTTTCGCCTTCGCTACCACGGAGATCGTCTGAGCTTTCTAGCAACTCAGATGAATAAGTTGAAAGCATTCGAGAACTGCCGGGTTGAACGCAGAAGAGACAATGCGATCGCACCCACCCCGCTGCTAAAGAAATTAGAAAAAGAGCTAATTCCAGGCGTTGTGATGTGTCAAATTGCAAATGCACCTGCCTATTATCGCCTTCGGCAAGAGAGAATTACAGCGTATCCAATTGTTGTTAGTGGAAAAGATTTTGAGAGAGAGTACGCTTTTTTGCCGGGATTGCCAGGAATTTTAACTTTGGCAATGTGTGGCGTAAAGCTTAAACTACCAGATGATGAAGAATTTCTGATCTTCTAAGTTTGCAATACAGCGAGGAAAATTTACGATGACGATCGCAGAACTCATAGAAGCACTTTCTCAGTTTGATCCATCGACTCCCGTGGTTGTTCGCGGCTATGAAGGCGGCTACAACGACATCATTGAAGTTGAGAAATGCTCAATTCAACTAAATGTGAATCGCATCTGGTACTACGGCGCTCATGGTAGCAACGATGACCAGCTAAAGCCACTTCCTGATGTTCCGACGACTCAGGTTGCTTACCTTCATAGCTACAACCACATTGCTGATGAAGATTGGCATGGCAAGTGATCTTTACAGCGATTTGCCAAAGCCCTTCTTAATCTGCTTTTTAGCAGACGTTGGTTGCTCCCCCAAAAATTCTGCTGCAAATCCACCTCGATCTTGAATCGCCAGCCCACGGGTACGTCTGCTCTGGTAGGCTTGTAGCTCTTCTGCTAAAGGATGCGCTGGATCAACCTTTAAATGGGTAATTGAAACTGAAAAGACCTCCTTACCTTCGGGATCACCCTTGAGGGAACAAGTAATGCCACCCATGTCTCCAGCGTAGATCACTGAATCTACGGTGTACTCACGACTTGGGTCAAGGAATTTACCCTGAGCCTTCAACCTTTTTGCCATCTGCTTAGTAGGGTAAACCTGGAGCGGGAGGCTGGCTTTAAGTTTTTCAGTTAGCTCCATCGCCTGTGCGTAATCATCAATTTGCATTGCTCTTCCTATCCCATGATGAACAGCTTATGCCTCATAGTTTAGTCCTAAATCTCTTACCTCAATCTCCAATTCCCGCAAGTCATTTGAGTGGGCGACATCTCCATGCATTGTTTTTGGATTTGGTAAGGTCACAAGATCCCACTCTTAGCGAAACCCTGCACAAACAGACCGCTGATAAGTCCTTTACGCTCAGTGCTTTGCAGACTCAGAATCGCGGTCATGTACTTCAATATCAGCATGAACGGGCGATCGCGGCTGCAACCCCTTGCTGGTGGAGAATCTCACTCCTGGATGATGCATTGTTTGGTCAGTTGGCGCAGCTTTGGCTGATGTTGAGTCCAAAACAACCGTGGCATCTGGGAGCCGCCAATCTGAGTGTGACGAGCATTTTGGGAACGGCGCAAGCGAGACAGCCCTGGGCAGGCTTTAGGTCGTATACCCAACTGTATGAGCAGGCATCAGAGCGCGATCGCCAGATTAAATTTCAGTTCTGTACGCCGACGACGTTTCGGCAAACTAAGTATGACAGCGCATTGCCGACGAAAGAATTAGTGTTTCAAAGTTTGTTGCGGCGGTGGAATCAATACAGTGAGATTCCGTTTTCTGACGTGATCGTTGAAGCGATCTTTCCGAGTTACTTTGATATTCGGACTGAGATCGTGATGGATAGTCGCAGTAAGTTGATTGGCTGTGTCGGGGAAGTGACGTTTCAAATCTTGGGCGATGTGGATGCTCAAACAATTCGGCAGATTAACACGTTAGCAGATTTTGCACTGTATGCCGGAGTGGGCCGGAAAACACCGATGGGAATGGGAATGGTACGAAGAAGATAATCATGAATTCTGAAAACTATCTGCCTCTCTCGTATTTGAATGCTTGGGAGTACTGTTCGCGGCGGTTTTATTTGGAATATGTGCTGGGAGAAATGGCGGAAAATGAGCATATCGTGTTGGGGACTCATTTGCATCGCAACATTAATGAAGCCGGGGTGACTCAAGAAGGCGAGACGGTAATCCATCAGCAGCAGTGGGTTTGGTCAGAACGCCTACGGGTGAGCGGAATCATTGATGCAGTGGAGGAGCGATCGGGGAACCTAGTTCCGCTGGAGTACAAGAAGGGGAAAATGGGGCGGCATTTGAGCGATCATTTTCAGCTTTGTGCGGCGGCGTTGTGTTTGGAGGAGCGTACCGGGAAAGCGATTGCTTTTGGTGAAATTTTCTACTACGCAAATCGACGACGACAGAGGGTGGAGTTTTCGACTGAACTGCGACAGATGACGGAGGAAGCGATTTGGGCGGCACAGATGGCTGAATCTCGTCCGATGCCTGCGCCGATCGACCACAAAACAAAATGTCAGGCGTGTAGTTTGCAGAGTATTTGTCTACCGATCGAGATAAAGCAATTAAGGAGCTAAGATGCCTGTTCTCTATGTGACTCAGCCAGATGCCATTCTAAATAAATCCTATGAAGCGTTTACGGTTAAGCTCAAACAACCGGATGGGTCTTGGAAAAAACAAACGATTCCCGCGCAGACGGTTGATCAAGTGGTGCTGATGGGCAATCCGCAAGTGACAGGCGATGCCTTGATGTATGCGTTGGAGTTGGGGATGTCGGTGCATTATCTGTCCAGTTTTGGGAAGCATTTGGGGTCTGCTTTGCCGTCTGAGTCGCGTAATGGTCAGTTGCGGTTGGCGCAGTATCGGAGGTATGAGGATCAGGGGCAGAAGTTGGCGTTGGTGAAAGCGATCGTGACTGCCAAGATTCACAATCAATCGACGGTGTTGTATCGTCACGGGGTCAAGGAGCATCCTTTGAAGCAGCGAAAGGCGAGTGTTGAGGGGCAGTCGTCGATCGACCAGGTGCGCGGGATGGAAGGATTAGCAGCGCGGGAGTATTTTGCCTGCTGGTCGCAGATGTTGAAGGAACCTTGGACGTTTTCGGGACGCACGCGCCGCCCGCCGACTGATCCGGTAAATGCGCTGTTGGGGTTTGCTTATGGGTTGTTAAAGTCGCAGGTGACGGCGGCGGTTCATTTGGCAGGACTTGATCCTTATGTTGGCTATTTACATGAGGTGACGCGGGGACAGCCAGCTTTGGTGTTGGATCTGATGGAGGAGATGCGATCGCTGATTGCAGATAATGTGGTGCTGTCGGTGTTAAACAATCGGGAGCTTCAACCCAAGGATTTTACGGAGAGTTTGGGGGCGTATTTGCTTTCGGATGGGGGGCGGAAGACGTTTTTGGTGGCGTTTGAGCGAAAGTTGAGTGATGAGTTTACGCATCCGGTGTTTGGGTATCGCTGTACGTATCGGCGATCGATTGAGTTGCAGGCAAGGCTTTTGGCGCGGCATTTGCAGGAGGGGGTGGACTATAAGCCGTTGATCCTTCGTTAATCATGATGTCTACTTTGTTTTACTTGATTATTTATGATCTGCCGGATAGCAAGGCTGCCAACAAACGACGGACTCGGCTGCACAAGTTGCTGTGTGGCTATGGCAAATGGACGCAATACAGTGTGTTTGAGTGTTTTTTGAGTGCGGTTCAGTTTGCAAAGCTTCAGGTGCAAGTGGAGAAGTTGATCAAGCCGGATGAGGATTCGGTGCGAATTTATGTGTTGGATGCGGGGGCGGTGAGGCGGACGATTTCTTATGGGTCAGAAAAGCCTCGACAGGAAACGAGTATTATCTTATGATGAGCGTGATTCGATTTTTGGCAAACCAAAGCGAGGGCGAAAACCCTGGGGGGTTTGCCAAAACCCAGAACCTTGACAATCCAATAGTTTCAAGAATCGCGTATATGCTCTGGTAAAACTATTTTGGCTGAAATCAATGTTTCAGTTGAGGTTTGCCAAAATCGGTTGTAGAACCCTCTGCCAGAGGATGTTTCAGAGCGCGGACTTTCACAAACCTAAATCCCGGCAACGGGACTGAAACAGGGAGTTGGCTGAGAAGTCGAGTGAAAAAGACATGCTTTCACAAACCTAAATCCCGGCAACGGGACTGAAACTTTAAGTTGCCTTTCATTGAATCCAATTACGATCGCTTTCACAAACCTAAATCCCGGCAACGGGACTGAAACGCTATAATCGCTTGGATTGCCGAATTATTACCAGGGCTTTCACAAACCTAAATCCCGGCAACGGGACTGAAACCCCATCCCGCCAGAGCCGCTTCATTCATCCCATAAGCTTTCACAAACCTAAATCCCGGCAACGGGACTGAAACTGGGACTGTAGGATTGTCATCTTGCTGGACTTAGCGCTTTCACAAACCTAAATCCCGGCAACGGGACTGAAACCTGAGTACGTCTCAAACTTTGTAGAGCCGTCTGTGCTTTCACAAACCTAGATCCCGGCAACGGGACTGAAACACGGATTATTACCAGGGGCAGTAAACCAGATTATCCTTTCACAAACCTAAATCCCGGCAACGGGACTGAAACCTCTGAGGTAAGCAACAAATTCTCCTGCAATCTATGCCTGTGGCTTGACCACACTGCTCGATTCAGCACCCGATGACAATTCTGGAAAGACATTGCTCTAACCTCATCACTCGCCAAATCGCGCTCACCGTCCGTTTCCCTAGTGCTAATGGCTCCCACAACTAATATGATTTGCCACACCCACTTGGAAAACACGACGGCAAACGGAAGCATCAAATTTAATCAGTCTTTTGGTAGCCTCTCTGATCAGAACCCATTCATTATTCTTGTTCTGATTGTGCTACCTTTTCTACGCATCGAATCTCATCAAATGGATAAAGTTGAGAGAAACAGCACAAAATAATTTAACCTACACAACTCCATTCTGCTTAAACCACGCTTGCAATCGCTTCCAGCCGTCTTTAGCATCCGTCTCTCGATAAGAAGGACGATAATCTGCAAAAAAGGCGTGTGGGGCATCAGGGTAGACAATGATTTCAGACTTACTGCGGCTGGATTTGAGTCGATCGCGCATCTGTTCCACCGTGTTAACGGGAATCCCGGTATCCTTGCCGCCGTAGAGTCCGAGAATGGGAACCGTCAGGGTTGATGCGATGTCGATCGGGTGCTTAGGATTTAACGGAGTCGCATCCCCAACCAATCGCCCGTACCAAGCAGCACCCGCCTTCACTGTAGGATTGTGAGCCGCATAGAGCCAAGTAACTCGCCCTCCCCAGCAAAAGCCTGTGATCGCTAGTTTGTCGGCGTTACCCTTGGCAGATTTAGTAGCCCAATTGACCGTCGCATCCAGATCAGATAGAACTTGAGCATCGGGTACTTTAGCCACGATCGGACGAATCTGATCAATGCTACTCAACTTAGAAACATCGCCCTGGCGCACAAACAATTCGGGAGCAATCGCCAAATAGCCCAACTTCGCAAACCGTCGAGTGATGTCTTGAATATGTTCATGTACGCCGAAGATCTCCTGGATGACAAGCACGATCGGGAAGTTGCTCCCTGTAGCAGGTGCGGCTCTGTAAGCAGGAATCGAGCCATCTTTAACCGGAATCTTGACTGCGCCTGCAACTAACCCCTTCGCATCTGTAGTGATTGTTTTAGCGGAAACGGGCTGCACTGCCAGCGCAAACCCTGTCGCGATCGTAGCGGTTGTAATGAATTGACGACGTGTGATTTCTTTCATGTTTCTGGGGTGTGAGTCTCTGTAATCATAGTCACTAAGAAGAATAATTTCTAGACTTGGCACTACAGTTAGACGATCTAATCAATCGACTTCCTGCATGAATATCTGCCAGGTAATATTAGGATGTGTTTTAACACTCTCTCGCTATTGTTGCAGACCCACATTGAACTGAAAGTTCACGCTAACAGAATTAATACCAAATTGATCTTTGAGTGCTACAGATCTTAGAGAGCAACCTAAATCCCCACTTGTAGGGGACTTTAAGACAAAGAAGTATTGGATTCTCAAAGTCTCCCAGAATGGGGGATTTAGGGGGCGAAGGATCTGTAGCATTAACTAATTGATTGGGTATAAGTCCACTAAAGGGAGTACTCCTTAGTTTCAGTCCCTTCAGTGGACTTTGTTCTGTTAGCCCGGATTTTAATCACGGGGAGAATGCAACGGCAGCCAAAGGCTTTAAAACACACCCTAGCTTCGTAGGAGCCTTCGGCAACGCTGCTGATTAAACTCTCAACAAGCTGCTATAAAAACGTTGCAATCTCCTTGAGATAGACACGACTTAGTGGCTCTTGGGCACCGAGTTGATATTGTTCGACAAGACCCTCACGGCGGATTGAAACATTCTCTCCTTCGGTTGTGACCACGATCGAGTCCTCAAAGACATCCCGCGCCAGCATTTGCTCAGTAGAAGTAGGCTGGTCTAATACTACAAGGTTACTTCCGTAGTAGCCCATTCCTTCTTTGTCTAGTACCGCCTCATCATACTCAGCAATCAGTAAATCTAGCTTGGGATTGCGTAATAGATTTTGAACATTGGTATTGTAATCGGGATGTAGATTCTTTTTAGACCGATTGACAAACACAGCAGACCGACAAACGGCCCCAATCGTCCAGTCAGGGTGGTGTAGCAGAATGTGATCAATAATCTCTTCAAGCTGTGGGACAGAAATTCGGTTGAAAGTAATGGTCGGAATCCGGGCATCAGTGCTGGATGAGAAAAAGGTTTTGAGAATGTGATGGGTGACATCAACCCGATCGCCGATCGACGGCTTGAGATGCATAAAAATGCCAGGAGCCGCATTGATCTCAATAATGCCAAAATTTCCTGCTTTCCAGGACTGGCTCAGATCACGGGCAATCACATCAATCCCAAGACAAGTCAACCGAAAATGCTGGGCGATATCCTGCGCCAACACAATATTGTCAGGATGAATAATACGAGTTGCATCAATACTCAGACCACCAGAAGATAAATTTGCAACCTTACGCAGATAAACGGTGCGATTAGATTCGACAACGCTATCTAACGTTAAATTTTGCTCCTCTAGATAACGCTCCATTGCATCGTCACACTTGATTTTTCCGAGTGGAGAAGTGGGCGTATCCGATCGCTCGACCGTCCGATTAGACCGATCGATCAATTCCTGAATCGTAGAACTTCCGTCTCCGACCACAGAAGCCGGACGGCGCTCAGTCGCTGCTACAAATCGACCATTCACGCAGAGCAACCGAAAGTCTGCCCCCGAAATACTCGTTTCTACAATCACCCGAATCGACTGTTCTGGAGGAATGGCTTGAACGGCGCGATCGAATGCCAACTCTAAATCATCTGCATCTTTAACATCCGCTGTCACCCCAATTCCTTTATGTCCAACCACAGGTTTGATTGCTACCGGATAGCCAATTCGTTTTGCTGCTGCGAGAGCCGCTTCCACATTGCCCACAATCTTGCCTGTCGGCACCGGAAATCCCAATATAGTCAGAAACGCCTTACAGTCATCTTTGCGAGTGGTGAAGTCAGAATCCAGGTGGCTGTCAGTATCAAACGTTGTCGCCACTCCTCGCACTTGTTTTCGACCATAGCCATACTGCATTAGCCCTTCATCCCACAAATAGAAAGCAGGAATGTCTAACTCGTGAGCCGTTTTGAGCAATGCATAGACCGTCGGGCCACCATAGACCGACTGCCGAAATAGCACTTGCAGCACTTCGATTTGATCATCGAGATAAAACGGCTGCTTTTGGGTCAGTGCCTCAAACCAATCCCATACACAATAAACGATCGAGCGACTAGTCCGAGCATGAAGCGCCTGAACCGCAATGCGAACAGAAGAATTTGATATAGGGGTGAGACTCCAGCGATCGGAGTGCAAATCCATTTCTAGTTTGCTGACTTCTGCCAGGGTACGAGCAAATAAATGGGCGACTGTAGGATAAGAGTCTTCGCGCAGATGGGGATAGCGATCGCTTACGCCAGCGATGTATTCCTCTAGAGGGAGCAGTTCTGCATTCCCTGTTAGCGCAAAGTCAAAAACCGTTGCCGCTGTTTCTAAATAAGGATTTGGCCCAACATAATATTGAATGCTAAAAATGTCGAAGGCATCGGTTCTCCTAGCATTCACGCGAACGACATCAGTGCCCTGATCAAGAACCATAGCTAAACCGTAATTTTGTGCGATCAGACAATAACATTAGCTTGAGTCGTCCGCGTCTATCTAAGGAGTTGAGCCGCTATCCTGAGTGTTACTGATTCCTAACTTAATTCGATAGACTTCTCCTGCTGCGTTGCTCAGAGCTTCTGCCCTTTGGGTTTAAAGAACTTTCACCACGAGTTTGTCTCGATCGTTCTCTGTAAGTTGTGTGTGCTGCGGTTTTTGCTGCAATTCCATTAGAAAGCAACTGTAAATAAACTCCTCCCAATGGGCTAGAACTATAGGTAGGTGTATTTTTAAGTAAAATCTAATACAGTTAGTCTATAAGCGTACATAAGGAGACAGCAATGACTGTTACAAAAAACGCTGGTCTTAGAGATGAAGTTCACCAACTTGCCGAAGATGCTTTTCACCAACACTTGATCTCTGGGTATGGCGACGGAGAGTTTGAAGGCGAGTATCAGATTGTCTACAAAGGCAAGCCCAGACATGTGCCACTAGAGCAAGCGCGATCGTTTCTAACAGATCTCTTAAGTGGCAACAAAGTAGCAGAGTAACCGAGCTAACAATAAGCGGCTAGCCGTTACCCTCCAAACAAGTGAAGCATGGGTAGCAGAGACTTTAGATCCTGGACAAAAGACATTAGACAGACAATCAAGAATCTACTTAGTTTGAAGTCCGAAGTCTATGGTCTAAAGTCTCTTACCCGATCGCAATCACGCATCAATCACATCAGCATTCTAGGACAGGTTTTGCGGCTGTTGAACACTTCTGTCAGAAGACGATTCAACGGGAGCATCCCAATTGTGTAGCACAGTCTTTCTGCCCTCACCCTAACCCTCTCCCCAAGGCTACCGTGTACACACAAGTTGATTGATCCGTCATTGCCGAGACCCTTCGCCCCCTAAATCCCCCAAAATTGGGGGACTTCGAGATGTTGTAATGGCTTTGAACTTTGGAAATCTTTTCTTTGTCAAAGTCCCCCAGAATGGGGGATTTAGGGGGCTGAAGCCGATTGAAACGAAGCGATTCCGGACTTGTGTGTACACGGTAGCTCCCCAAGGAGAGGGAACAGAGATCTGACTCCCTTCGCCCCACTTCGTGAGGAGGGCAATCCGAGATTTTGCACAATTGGGATGCCCCTATTCAACCCTCTATTTGACCTTCAATCTTTTGTATCAGCAGACGCTTACCAGGGATTGCCGACCATTGTAAAGCCTGACCAATAGTAGGGATGAGAAAGTGGCTCATCGACAGTATCGACGCTGGCAGCAGGTAACGGAATGCCTCCGATCGTCCCTAATCCTTGAATCTGTCCGTCTTTGAGATAGACTTCTCCTTTGATCATAGCCAACTGTGCCCGTCGTAGGGCTTCTGATTTAGTGGGAGCCGTTTTCAGGTTCTCATAAAACTTGATAATTAGAGCAGCCGTTCCAGCATCGTTGACGGCCCAAAGGCTTGCAACCGTTGTTTTCACCCCCGAAAGGACGGCTAATCCTGCGAATCCTAGTTCGGCTTCCTCGTTACCCAGGGCGGTTTTGCAGGCGCTCAATACCATCATCTCAACTTGCGGATCGTTTAACCCCAACTGCCGCACCTGATCAAGTCTCAGTTTGTCGTCCCAAAGTTGAATATAAGAGTCTCCGACGGGCCCCGGATTGAATGAAGCGTGAGTGGCCATGTGGAGAATGCCGTAGCGCTGTTGACCTCGGAGGGTTTTCAGAGTTTGCAGCGTGGTTTGGGTGTCGAGAACTAGCTGACCACGCCAAATTTTAGCGACCAGTGTAGACAACTCTACCGGGACGGCGGGTAATGGCTCCTGACCTTGAGTACTTTGAGACACACCCATCGCCAACAGTTGAGAATCCTTGATATCGGTGATCACTGTATTGGTCAAACTCAGACTGGGCATCAATCCGACACTATACCGCTCGACGAGATACCCTTTGCCATCATGGAGCGCAGCGATCGGCGTTGAGCGCAATCCAGTATCCGGCAAAAACACGAGATTGTTGATGTTGCGAGTTTGAAGTTCGGACTCGATCGGAGCAATGATCCAGCCGTAAAGCTGTTGTGATAACTGTAAGTAGGTGTCGGTTCCCAAGTTTCTCTGATTAATCAATTCGTTGCGAAAATCGTCTGCTGCGCGCAGGACTTTGGCTCTAGTCGCGGCGGGAATGCGTTTGCGAATGGGTTGCCCTTTGGCAGTGACGACGAGTAGTTCTAGTTGATCGCTTTCCTGGGCGGCTGTAGTGCGGGCCGTTCTAGCAGTGCCACTCAAGTCAGCCGGGACGAAACTAGCATAGATAAATGCGGGTCGGGCCCCGGTGGCTTTTTCAACCTTTTGAGCCAGGGTTTGACCATCATCTTCGGTCTTGCGAGCGGGGCTAAAGATTCCCAAATAGTCGGCAAAAGAAGACGTAAATCGGTCTTCGGGGGTGATGTTGGGATTGAGTAGCGGCTGATTGGCAGGAGTAATTTGATCGGGCGTGGGGAGCTTACCGCCAGGGGGATTGTTCACGCAGTCAACTGTGCAGTTTGTCACTGTCGGGCCGGGAATGTTGAGTGCGATCGCTTGGGGAGTTGAGTCAGACACCTGATCGCTGGCCCTCACCCGAAAGGCATTCAGCAAGCCCAGTGTGTTAGTCGGTGGCGTGTAGTTGAGTGTTTCACCGACGACGATCGTATCGCCTACATTGAGAATCGTATTACCTCGACGCAGCGTTCCTGAAGCGATCGCATCAATGATTACGGTTGTATTATCTAAGTTAGTATCTCCTGTATTCGCAGTGAAGGTAAAAGAGAATGCTTGGTTGGGGAGAGCATTGTTAGATAAAAGCGGATTAGTGGTGACGGTGGGCGGCGTGTTTACCGAGATGATGGTAGTACCGGGAGGCGTTCCGGCAGCAGTGCCACCATTGGGAAGAACGGGAAAAGTCCCTGCGGCGATCGTCGTGCCTCCGCCTGTATTAATCGGTCCGGCTGTTCCGTTTAGGGCAGAATTCCCGATCGTAAAGGGATCATTGTTCGCTCCGCCATCCTGCTGAATGGTTACGCCACCTCCTTGCAAGCTAACATCTGGAACTGCGCCGCCCCCAGCCAAAATCCCCTGTGTATTGATGGTGTCACCTGTTGCGGTTGTTCCGATGCCTTGAATGCGGCCGTTGGTCGCAATCTGAACAGCCCCGCCCGTGAGAATGGCTGCTCCAAAATCGCTGGTTGCTTGAGTGTTAATGCTACTAAACAGAATATTGTTGCCGGGAGTTGGATTGGTTGAGTTGAGGGTGACTGTTCCTGCGATCGCGCCTGCTACTCCATCGACATTGGTGGCGATCGCAGAAGCGTTAATATCCCCGTTCACCGTAACGTTGTTTCTAGCGGTTAAATTGATGGTTCCTGCGGTTGCTGTAAAGTCTCCACTTGGGTTGATTTTTGTCGCAGATGCGTTCATAGAGTTTGCCGTAATGCTTCCTGCCAGGGCTGTGATCTGGACATTTCCGGCAACTGGCGCAAGTCCGGCACTTTCGAGAGTACTAGAGTCGATGTTTCTGAGATTGATGGTTCCAGCATTGCTAGTAATGTTGATATTGCCACCCGAATAGCCATTTCCCGTAGTAATAATATCATTGGCGGTAATGTTGCCGTTTGCAGTCAGCGTGACAATGCCACTGTTAGTACTGCCTAAAAAACGAGTATCTAGATTGCCCAAATTTAGACTGTTTCCAGCGATCGTAATGTTGCCGCCTCTCGCCTGAATAGTGTCGGTTGGATTAGCAAAAATAACAGAGCCATTGGTAGAAGTCAAACTAAAGTTAGCGGCATTCAAACTAGCTAGACCAGGTGTTGTAATTCCGGGCGTATTGCCTGTGATCGGATTAATCGTAATATCACCCGTCGCCTGTAAGCTAACATTCGCTCCAAATCCTAATGCGCCGATCGCTCCCCACGAGACTGTATTCGCTCCATTGTCCGGCAGTCCAAAAGGAATGTTTCCCGCTGTTGCATCAAAGGTTCCGCCTGCGGGGGCATCAATGATGGTCAGCGTCGTTGGATCAAGTAGCAAATTACCCAAACGACCATTGGGCGCTGACACATCGACCTGACCTTTGAACGTGAGCGCCTCTTTGCCCGACACTTCGACAAAGCCTCCATTACCCGAATTCTTACCACCCTGAGCCGCGATCGACCCAAAAAATTGAGTGTTCTGATCTGACCAGATAATGACGCGCCCGCCATCGCCATCTAGTAGGCTACTAGCCGAAATTTGAGTGTCAGGACTCACAAACGTTTGGGCAGCATTGGGAACGGTTCCTTTGCCCTGGTAGTCACCACCAATCCGGATGGTTCCTCCTTGTTGGGGTGTAGAGGCATTGAGATTCGCTCCAATTAGTCCAACTTGGTTGCCAAATACATTGATTTCGGGAGCTACTACTTCTCCGCTAATTAAAGTTGTTCCTGGTGTGGTCGGGAGTGGAGTTGTCGAGCTAGTCAGTTGAATCGTGCCATTCGGATTAACCGTAATGCCAGTTGCACTGCTAAGATTGCCGCCTGTGAGTAGTTGGGGCAGCGTCGCGATCGGGAGCCTCCAGTTTGAGGAAGTAGAATCGGGCGTTACTTCTAAGCTCAGAGGACTCCCAACTTGACCGAGACGAACTACACTTTGCCCAGGCACCGATGTTAGTGTGATCTGTCCTTGTGGGGCTGTGAGTTGTCCCGTATTCATGACTGTCCCGCCTAGTAGCATCAGACTGCCAGTGTTCACCCTGAGATTTCCAGCGTTGACGATCGCTCCTGGTTGAGTGGTTGTGAAAGCAAAGGCGTTGGGCGTTCCAACTAGCGTGGTGTAGTTGTTAGCTCCCGCTGCATTGAACCATTGATTGTTAAATCCAATCCCCGTTGCAGTGGTTGCAGTAAAGGAACCTGGCACATCTAACCGAGCATTCGTCCCAAAAACAATGCCAGCCGGATTCATCAAAAACAGATTGGTACTACCGCCACTAACCCGCACCAGCCCCTCAATGACCGATGCATTTCCGCCCGAAACCCGCCCCAGAATGTTTTGTAGCGCCGAACTTGATTCAAAGTTAACAATCTGCTCTGGTCTTACTCCAAACTCACTAAAACTATGGAACAGATTTGCTCCACTGCGTGTTCCACCCGTGACGTTAACTTGGGTAGCATTGCGAGTCACGATCGTACCCGTTCCATCGATCGCAGGTGTGACTTGAGCTAAAAGCGGTGTTTCGGCGACCATTAGCGGAATGGTTGCCAACAGAGAACATACAGCAGCCTGACGAATCTGTTTTGAAGGGTTTACAGTCCGTCGTCGTAGCTGAAACTCACGATTAGACCATTGCACTTCGATTGTACGATCGTTTAATCCTCGACGCTCAAGCGCTTGCTCAATCGCTCGCTGTGACCAAACAATCTGCTCCACGTTTTGAGTGGTTGAAATACTCTCAGCATGACGACGATAAAAGTAAAGCGGTTGGCTGAGGTGATGGATTTTGGTAACTTCGGACAATTTCAAACATAGATCATAGTCATAAGCCGTTCCCGAAAAGCTGGGATCGATGCCGCCGGATTGTTCGTAGGTCGATCGCCGCATCAGCCGAAAGTGAAACGTCATAAAATCGACGAGCAGCCGTTCTGAAGAGTAGGGAATGTGACAGCGATGACCATATCCTGTAATCTTGCTGGCTGCGTCCATTTCAACATAGTCGGTGTAGACCAGCCCGATCGCCGCCTCCCGCTCCAAAATGCTAACTGTTTGTGCGAGTGCAGTCGATGCTAGAAGATCGTCACTGTCTACAAAGCCAATGTAGGTGCCGTGAGTTTGAGCGATCGCGCCGTGAGCCGCTTTCGTCACGCCTTGATGTTCTGCTGTCACCACTCGAATTCGATGGTCTTGCTGCGCGTATTGTTGAGCGATCGCTGTTGATTGATCCGTCGAGCCATCATCCCAAATCAATAGCTCAAAGTTTGAATAGGTTTGTTTGAGAACACTCTCGATCGCGGCTGCCAAGTACTTTTCCCGGTTGTAGTTGGGCATCACAATAGAAACTAGCGTAGTCATGGAAACCTCTAAATTAAGGGATGAAGGATGAAGGGTATTAAGGGAGGAGGGAGGAGGGATAAAAGGTGATGTGGAATTTTGGGTTCAGAGTGTTGGATTTTGGGTTTGAGGAATGACTGTTGAATAAGTGGTTTGACGGTAGTTCGATCTCTTCGAGTTACCCGCAAGGGGTCGAGATTTTTCGCTTCGTTGTCTAGCGCTTCTGCCCCCCAACCCCCCATTCTGGAGGACTTTAAACAAGCGTTCTAATTGAGCCTTCATTGATGGAGATTTGGGAGGCAATCTGAATTTACAACCGAAGCAAAGAAATTCATCAAATTCAGATCAATTTAAAACACAGAACCCATCCCTCCTCCCTCCTCCCTCCTCCCTCTTCCCTCTTCCCTCCTCCCTCCTCCCTCATTTCTGAATCGTTCTCGCCAGTCCAACCTGATCGAGCAACAGAGCTAAGTCTGACTGTAATGTGGGGTTGGGTTTGCTGATGTAGGGAGTGGCTATCGCCGTCAATGCGTCATACCAGTAGCCCGATTGTGCGTAGAGCATGGCGCGATCGCGAGCAGAGTTAACTAACCGAAATTGTTTGGTTTCTTTGGCAGACAGTTGGACTCGTTGAATCCAGGCTTGATAGGTGGGATTGGTCGATCGTTCATCTTCAGAACGAATCAAAGACACTGACCAGCGATAGTCAGCATTGGGGGTGAGTTCTGGTAAGTTTTGTGGCATTTCGATTTTCGAGATTCCCGCCTGCTTGACCTGGACACGCTGCACAAAAATCGGAGTGCCCACGCCTCGTTTATACAAAGCAATTTCTACGGGCACCGTCGGAACGCTGGAGAAATACCAGAAAAAAGCAGGATGCCCAGCCGTCGTCAATGCTATGTGATCTTTGGGCACCAGCAGTTCTACTTTGACCCGTAAGGCTTCTCCACCCGTCCGTGACCCGGCTCCTTGAGTGCTGACAATCTTCCGGGTTTTGGGCAGTTGATAGCGAAAATTAGAACGAGGAGCCGCGATCGCAGCGTTTTCTTTCAAGGGCGAAGGATTAGAAGTCAGGTCGATCGCTGCTAACTCTGAAAGAGTCAACATAGAAACGGCCGTCAAAATCAAAGTCGCTAATCTAAATGGACGCATCATTTTCACAGTAGTTTGATTGAGAAGTCTGTCGATTGTCTTGTGATTTTTATACAAAAAGCTTTGCGAACATTACGGCTAACACTCAATCGTTATAGCCCAAAAAAATTATTCCCTACAGAAAATACATAGTTGAGGATGTTTATATTTACCAAAGCTTTGATCCAGTCCTCCGGAATTCATTTAAGTAAATATTCGGATACAACACAGGAGGCTTGAAGAAGACGTTGGACGTAAGGTTCGAGTTTAAGGGGTGTAGATTGAATAAAACCGACGATTGGTAGGTAGGTTGAGCCACGCAAAGTGACACGATTTCAACCGTTGGCGGGGCCTTTCCCTAGCGCTCAACCCACTCTACAAGATTCGATATTATTGAACTCTCATTTCTAACGTCTAATGTCCAATAATGTCTAACGTCCCACCTCTCGCACTCCGGTCTAACATTCCAGAGGAATTAGGTTCTAGCATGTGGGCATGATAACTACATCAAATCTTTGGCGTTCAACCTATGTGGAAGCAGTTAAGATACAAAGTCTGGCAATGGCGAATTGTGATTGCGATCGCCCCCAGTGTCGCCGGACTTGTCATGCTCATTCGATATAGCGGATCGCTGCAACCGCTAGAGTGGTGGAGCCTGGATCAATTGTTCTGTCTGCGCCCTGTAGAATCGCCAGAGTCAAGAATTGTCGTCGTTGAGGTTCAGGAAGCTGATCTGAGAAAAGTCAAAAAATGGCCCATGTCAGACACGATGCTGGCAGATTTATTAACCAAAATTAGACAACAAACCCCAGCCGCGATCGGGCTGGATCTCTACCGAGATTTGCCCGTCGAACCGGGACATCAACAGCTAAATCAAATTTTTCAAACGACCCCGAATCTGATTGGAATCAAAAAAGCAATCAGTGATGGAAAAGGAGCCGCAATCGATCCGCCACCCAAATTAAAAGAACTCGATCAAGTTGCAGCGAACGATGTCATCGTCGATTCAGATGGAAAAATTAGACGGGGAATTCTTTATCTTACGGATCAAAATGACAACAATGTGATGTCACTTCCGTTAATGCTGGCGGCCATCTATCTAGAACAGAAAAATAAACCTTTAACCGTATCTGAGCAAGAACAGATCAAATTTGGTGAAGCTGTATTACCTGCCTTTCGTGAAAATGATGGTGGCTATGTCCGATCGGACGATGGCGGCTACCAAATTTTATTAAACTATCGCGGTACTCAATCCAGCTTTTTGAGGGTTTCGATGTCAGACGTTTTGGCAAATAAAATTCCTACTAACTTACTGCGCGATCGCATTGTTCTAATTGGCCCCGTTGCCGAAAGTCTCAGAGATGTTTTTTACACACCCTACAGTAACGATCTGCGAAACATTGCCAAACTGCCTCCTCAGATGCCAGGGGTTTATTATCATGCCAATCTGACCAGCCAACTGTTGAGTACTGCCCTCGACGATCGCCCCTTGATCAAAACCTGGGACAAATCGATCGAGCTACTGTGGATTCTCGTCTGGTCGATTGTAGGAACGGCGGGTAGCTGGTTATTGCGTCCGACGGGTCAGGTTCGGCATCCGCTTCAGATTGTTGGGCGGCGATCGCTGATTCCCTTAGCGGCGGTGGGGTCGATCGGGGCGGCTTATGCAGCGTTTCTCGTGGGTTGGTGGCTGCCTTTGGTGCCGGGACTGCTGGCTTTGGGCGGTTCGACTTTGGCGGTGACGGCTTATTTTGCTCAACTCTCCGCCAGAATTCGCAGTACGTTTGGCCGCTATCTCACCGAACAGGTTGTCACCAGCTTATTAGAAACGCCGGACGGTCTAAAATTTGGCGGCGATCGTCGCAAAGTCACGATTCTCATGTCCGATATTCGCGGATTTTCGGCCATTTCTGAGCGCTGTCCGCCCGAAAAAGTCGTGCATTTTCTCAACATTTATCTCGAAGTGATGGCCGATGTGATCACCCAATACGGCGGCACGATCGATGAGTTTATCGGTGATGGAATTTTGGTAATTTTTGGGGCGCTACAGCCGTCAGAAGATGATGCCCATCGCGCGATCGCCTGCGCCATTGCAATGCAATTGGCCATGAATCAGATCAATCAACAGATCCAGTCTTTAGACATCCCTAATTTAGAAACTGGAATCGGAATCAACACAGGAGAAGTCGTCGTTGGCAACATTGGATCGATCAAGCGAGCAAAATATGGGGTCGTCGGCAGCAATGTTAATTTGACCGGGCGCATCGAGTCTTACACCGTCGGCGGTCAGATTCTGATTTCTGAATCCACACTGCACGAAGTCGGGGCGATCGTTCGCATTGATGGGCAAATTCCCATCCAGCCCAAAGGCTTTCAAGAACCAATTATGATCTACGACATCGGTGGCATTGGGGAACCGTTCAATCTATTTCTACCCAAGACAGGACAGGTTTTTCACGAACTCACCGCCCCCATTCCTATCCAGTTTTTTGTTCTCGACGGCAAACACATTTCAGGCAGTCAACGCTCTGGATGGATTACAAAACTCTCGCCCAAACAAGCAGAACTCAAAACCGAGCAGCCCATTCCCTTGCTCAGTAACCTCAAAATCACGCTCGCCGCCGCCCCCGGAGAAGACCTCTACATCAAAATTGTGGAACAAGCGATCGCCGATCAGCCCTGTTATCATGGCTACTTTACGTCCATACCCGCAGCGACGAAACAGATATTATCTACCTTCATTTCCCCATCGATTCAATAAGGCGATTTCCGATTCGTTGCTTGAATCTTCTGCCGCCCAAGCTGCTAATTCTGAGAGAGTTTTAGACCAGATTTCCGGCTCAAAGTCCCTCACTTTTAGGGGATTTAGGGGGCTGCCGAATTAATAACCGGGCGTTGCTTAATCAGGGGATGAATTGCCTCCAATGCGAAGGGGAACCCAAGGTTCAAAGTCCCCCAGAGTGGGGGATTTAGGGGGCGAAAAGATGGACACTTCTCACAGATTCATCCCTCCAATCAGCAACGCCAATAACCGCAGTGAGTAACCTCATCGAATTCACATAACGTTAAGCTCGAATCGCTATCTAGTTTGACGTTGGTTACAGAGTCGATCGTAGGCTGCTGCAAAATCTTCCTGGGTAATTTGAATCGCACTTGGATCGCTCAGTCCTTGACCTCGATAGCGACGCACTGCTTCTAGAGCTGCCTGGTTGCTCAATAGGGCTAAGTCCGCTCCATTCCAATCGTCGGTCAGGTCGGCCCAGGTGGCCAACGCTACTTCTGCCAAAGGTCGATCGTGGTTGTGAACCTGCAAGATCGCGAGACGACTCGTACGATCGGGCAAATCTACTTTTAGCTGCAAATCCAATCTTCCCGATCGCAACAAAGCCGGATCGAGCGCTTCAGGACGATTGGTTGCGCCGACTAAGAGCACATTGGGACAGTCGTGTAGTCCATCTAACTCAGTCAGCAGTTGACCCACGACGCGATCGCTCACACCCGAATCTCCCTGAAAGCTACCCCGCGCTGGAGCCAGTGTGTCAATCTCATCAACAAACACCACACAGGGAGCCGCCTGACGTGCTTTGGCAAACAGTTCTCTGACCGCTTGTTCGGATGCGCCCACCCATTTGCTCAACAGTTCGGGCCCATTGACGGCGATGAAGTTTGCTTGTGCTTGAGACGCGACGGCTTTGGCTAACAAGGTTTTTCCGGTTCCGGGCGGCCCCCAGAGTAGAATGCCTCGTGGTGCTTTTGCTTTGGTTCGATGATAGAGTTCGGGATACAGCAAGGCACCTTCGACTGATTCTTGGAGCGTTTGCTTGAGGTCATCCAGTCCGCCGATCGCATCCCACGCCACATTAGGAGATTCAACCTCGACCGATCGCAAGACAGCAGGCTTGATTTGTTTGAGCGCTTGCAGAAAATCGGCCTGAGTTACGGTTATCGTCGTTGGCACCGGGGCATTCAAAGCAGGCATCAATCGACGCAGCGCAGTGTAGGCAGCTTTTTGACAAAGTGCTTTCAAATCAGCACCCACCATACCCACCGACTGATCGGCGATCGCGCCCAACCCCACATCTCCCAGCGGCATTGTCTTTGTCAGCAGCTTGAGAATTTCCAATCGTCCTGAGCGATCGGGCACCCGAAACTGCACTTCACGATCAAATCTACCGGGACGACGCAAGGCCGGATCGAGGTGATCGGGGCGATTCGTCGCTGCCAAAACAATCACGCCCTGAGTCTGAGCAAATCCATCCATCAAGCTCAACAGTTGGGCTACGACTCGCTTTTCGACTTCGCCTTCGACTTTGGAGCGATCGGGCGCAAGGCTGTCGATTTCATCAATAAACACCAGACAGGGAGCCGATTTCACCGCTTTGTCAAACAAACTTCGCAATCGGGCTTCGGCTTCTCCGTAGTATCGACCCATAATTTCTGGGCCGACGATCGCAATATAGTTGACCTCCAAATCTTCTGCCAGCTTGCGGGCGGTCAAGGTTTTGCCTGTGCCAGGTGGGCCGACCAAAAGGACACCAGACGGCGGTTCTAGCCCCAATAGCGTCAGAAGATCCGATCGCTTGAGTGGCAGTTCGACCAGTTCTCGCAGTTCTCGCAAAACTTCAGACAATCCCCCAACCCCGGTGAGCGTGACGGCAGGAATGTCAGCTTGAGGCGGCGGCGTAATAATGACATTGCCACTAGAACTATCTGACTCATCGACCGTTTGACTCGAAGTGCGTGACGCAGTGCCAACCCTGGAAGCCTCGCCGCGAGAATGGTTAGAAACGTCTGGACTAAATGAGTTTTCGCCCCTGCCTTCGATCTCTCTGACAAAGCTTAAAAGTTCTTCAAATCCTTGATCTAGCCGTTCTTCAAGCTCTCTAAAAAGGTTATCCATAGGTTCGCACACGCCAATGCTTTTAGTATAGTTGGCAGAGTCTAGAGCGTGTTTTTGGCATGTCTGAGCCTGTCTGCCCTATCTTCAAAAGCACTCTGGACAACTTTGATGGCTTGAACCTTTAGCGACGATTTTTTTGGATAAAGCCTCAATAAGGGTTAGCTTTTAGCAACTTTCGATCGACTCCAGGACAGTCTTCAAATCCCTTCACAAGTCGTAATATTGAATGCGCTGGATTGAGAAATCAAGAGGTTTAGTCCAACGCTAGTTGCTAAAAGCTAACCGCCTAAAGTGACTCGACTATTTGGGAGCCACGCGCTCTTTGAAGGATTTGCCCGCAGAAAAAGCAGGTACACGGGTCGCAGGAATCTGCATCGTCTCGCCTGTTTTGGGATTGCGTCCTTCGCGAGCTTGGCGATCTCTGACTTCAAAGTTGCCAAAGCCTACCAGACTCACTTTGTCTCCTGTAGCAACGGTTTCCAGGATCGTGTCGAGCATTGCGCTCAAAATGGCATCCGCTTCCTTTTTGGTGACATCGGCTTTTTGCGCGATCGCATCGACTAATTCGCCCTTATTCATTGAGTTTCCTCACATAACAGACGCTAAATTGTAGTTCACGATCGTCTGGTGTGCAAGTGTACTAGAAGAAATCATCTTTTGGTCAGAGACTTAACGAGATTTTCTACAAAACACAAGACGCTGACCCGTGACTTTCGGCATAAAGTTTCTCAAACTGAGGAAGGGATCTTCTAGCTCAAGTATCCGTTTTTGGCGTTGCTGATTGGAGGGATGAATCTGTGAGAAGTGTCCATACTTTTCGCCGTTTGGCGGCTTGATCGCTTAGGTCGAGATCTCAAGCAGGGATGAATCTGTGGGAAGTGTCCATCTTTTCGCCCCCTAAATCCCCCAAAATTGGGGGACTTTGAACCTTGGGTTTCCCGCGCTTTGGGGCAATTCATCCCCTGATTCAGCAACGCCCCGTTTTTAACCAAACAGAGTTCAACCCAAAGACATTAGCCAGAGACGAAAGAATCCCTGCCTTCCCCTGATGTCCACAGCCCACAGCCCACAGTCCACAGGACAAATAGGGACAACGCTTTCGTGCACCTTCGGCTTAATTTTCTTGCCTCAATTCTCTAGCTCGTCATCTGTTGCACTAGAGCTAAGACCTGACTGCGACTCAGCTTTTCAGATCCATGCAGCATTGCGTCGAGGGTGGCGTGACCCAGCGCGAGAATGATTTGACAAAAATCCATTGCAGGGCTACCCAAAACCAGCGAAGCAGTGTAGGCATCGGCTAACTGAATGTTGCGACGGGCATAAGCTTGCAGATCATCGCTCGTCCAGCCGTCTGGGTAAAAATCAACGCCGCGCGTCAAGTCTTCACTGTGGTTACGAAGAATGTTGACCGCCTGCAACCCTCGACCAAAGCCGATCGCTTCAACTCGATCGGTCTTCGTGCCGTCATACCAGGCCCACAGATCCGAGAGCAGCAGACCCACCGAACCCGCTACGCTAAAAGTATAGCGATCGAGATCCTGTTCGGTTTGAATTCTCCAGTTGCAGTCGGCCCAGTGCGCCATGCGATCGGACATTGCAGCGGTAGCTTCCCAGATGCGCGGCGCAATCGAGTTGGGAGCCAGGGTTGCCCATTCTCCAATTCTCAGCGACACCTCTGGCAAGCGATCGACCGATTCACCAAACGCAGATTTGAACGCATCTTCTCCAAATCCGTCGATTCCTGACTGCAAAGTGAGACTAATTTCCCGTAAAATTTTGGCTTTAGTCGCATTTTCAAGCAGGGGATCGTCTTCAATTTCATCGATCGCCCGCATACATAAATAAGCAGATGCAACGGCTTCTTGAAGACCTGAAGGCAAACGACTGATGGGAATAAAAAAAGTCCGACTGGTCTCTTTCAGAATCTCTAAAGCGTCTTTACGTGGGTTCATGCTGTGTTCACTCCTCTCTCGAAACCTTTATAGCAGGTTGTGATCTAAAAATGGCGATTACGCTAGAAAGCACCGTTCTTAACTGACTTAAAGCAACTGGTTTCGATCGCACAATTTTCACTATTTTTGTCATGAATTATTGGTTAATGAAATCTGAACCCAATGTCTATGGGATCGCTGACCTCAAGCGCGATCGTCAAACGATTTGGGATGGAGTCCGCAATTATCAAGCGCGAAATTTTTTGCGATCAATGCAGTCTGGAGATCTGGTCTTCTTTTACCACTCCAACACGCTGCCTCCGGGGATTGCAGGTGTGATGAAAGTCATCAAATCAGAGGTTGCTGACCCAACGCAGTTTGATCCTGATAGTCCTTATTACGACGCAAAATCAACGCAAGATTCTCCCCGATGGCAAACCGTTTGTGTGGAATTTGTCGAAGAATTGCCCGATTTAGTTTCTTTAGAAATGCTGCGATCTACGTTCACCTCAGATGAATTGCTCGTCGTGCGTCAGGGCAATCGACTTTCCGTAATGCCAGTTCCTGAAGCGGTAGCTAAAAAGATTCTGACGATCCTGCCTGAGTAAATGCCTTGGGTGCCTGAACCTCCTCATTTTCTGTAGGTTGGTGTTGAGCAGAGCGAAACCCAACAAAAGCCTTTCTGCACCCAAAGCGAAAGAATGGTTACTCACCCTCACCGAAATTGCTCGATCGTCTCTTGTGTCCAGAGATCAAGAGATGGAGTCGATCGACAAATCGACAAATCGATCTGTTTTACAGAAGCCCAAGGCAACGCTTAACACTTCATCTGTTTTTGTAACCGCTAAGATAGAATTGTTAAGGCTTCTTTACTGTGTTCGCTTCATCTGCGTTTTTATAAAGAAGACCCCAACCCTATTGCAGACTTCCCTAATCCTTTTCGCAGGAACCTTCCTATGACTCTCCCGATTCGCAACGTTGCGATTATTGCCCACGTTGACCACGGTAAAACAACTCTCGTCGATGCACTGCTCAAGCAAGCTGGCACGTTCCGCGAAGGGGAAGCCGTTCCGGACTGCGTGATGGACTCTAATGATCTCGAGCGGGAGCGAGGCATTACCATTTTGTCCAAAAATACGGCTGTCCGCTACAAAGAGACGCTGATTAATATTGTCGATACGCCCGGACACGCTGACTTTGGCGGAGAAGTAGAGCGCGTGTTGGGCATGGTAGATGGCTGTTTGCTGATCGTCGATGCCAACGAAGGCCCGATGCCTCAGACCCGCTTTGTGTTGAAGAAAGCGCTAGAGAAAGGGCTGCGCCCGATCGTCTTCGTCAACAAAATCGATCGCCCGCGTGCCGATCCCCACGTCGCCGTTGATAAGGTGCTGGATCTCTTTCTAGAACTGGGGGCTGATGACGATCAGTGCGAGTTTCCTTACCTGTTTGGGTCGGGTTTGTCGGGGTTTGCCAAAGACACCCTCGAAGAAGAATCGCCCGACATGAAGCCGCTGTTTGAGGCGATTTTGCGCCACGTTCCGCCACCTGTGGGCGATCCTGAAAAGCCGTTGCAGCTTCAAGTTACGACGCTCGACTACTCAGATTATCTGGGTCGGATTGTGATCGGCAAGATCCACAACGGCACAATTCGCATGGGTCAGCAGGCTGCGATCGTCACAGAAACAGGGGCGATCGTCAAGTCCAAAATTTCTAAACTGATGGGCTTTGAAGGTCTCAAGCGGATCGAAATCGCAGAAGCCACAGCGGGAAATCTGGTTGCGGTGGCTGGGTTTGCTAATGCCAACATCGGTGAAACGATTACTGATCCCAACGATCCGCAAGCGCTGCCCTTGATCAAAGTAGACGAACCGACCCTACAAATGACCTTCTCGGTCAACGATTCCCCCTTTGCAGGTCAGGAAGGCGATTTTGTCACCTCAAGACAGCTACGCGATCGTCTCTTCCGCGAACTCGAAACTAACGTGGCTTTGAGAATTGAGGAAACCGATTCTCCTGACAAACTCGCCGTTTCAGGGCGGGGCGAACTTCACCTGGGCATCTTGATCGAAACCATGCGCCGAGAAGGGTATGAGTTTCAGGTGTCTCAGCCGCAAGTCATCTTCCGCGAAGTCAGCGGTCAGCCTTGCGAACCTTACGAAACCCTCGTCTTAGACGTACCCGAAGAAGCGGTGGGCGGCTGTATTGAGCGCCTGGGTCAGCGCAAAGGTGAAATGCAAGACATGCAGGTGGGCGCGAATTCTCGCACTCAGTTGGAGTTTGTAATCCCGGCACGGGGGCTGATTGGCTTCCGGGGTGAGTTTATGCGGATGACTCGCGGTGAAGGCATCATGAACCACAGCTTCCTTGATTACCGTCCGCTCAGTGGCGATATCGAAACTCGTCGCAATGGCGTGATGACCTCCTTTGAGGAAGGCGTGGCCACCTTCTACTCCATGCAGAATGCGGAAGATCGCGGCGTGTTCTTTATCCGTCCAGGTGCCAAGGTTTACAAAGGCATGATCGTCGGCGAACACAATCGCCCTCAAGATCTGGAGCTAAACGTCTGCAAAACCAAACAGCTAACCAACCACCGCGCCTCTGGGGGCGAAGAATTGGTGCAGTTGAAAGAACCGATCGACATGAGTCTAGAACGCGCTCTAGAATACATCGGCGGTGATGAACTGCTCGAAGTCACACCTGCCTCGATCCGGTTGAGAAAGATCGCCAAAGCCAAAAAGCTGGCGAAAAAATAGCTGAGCAGGGCGATACTCAAACCGCCTCTTGCCTCAAAAACTCAAAAGGGACAGATTCAGCAAGCTCGCGATCTGTCCCTTCTTTTGTTGTTTGTTGTCTTGTGTTGTTTGTTGCTCGGTGTCTGAATTTATTCCAGCCGCTACACCGGATTGTATTCTCGTGCCGTCGGGTCAAACTCGCGATTGGACGATCGTCCCGGATCGTACCCTTCATTTCGCACACGTCGGCGCAGATCTCCCGCATCTGGCGAGGCTTTGACCGCATCGTCGGGGCTGATCCGACCCAACAGGATCAGTTCACACAGGGCTTGATTCATCACCTGCATTCCTTCATTGGTATCGGTCTCCATGAGTTGGAAGGCATCGGTTTCTAAACCTTTGAGCAGATAATCTTGCATCGCGGGCGTGTTGAGCAAGATCTCGTGGACTGCCGTCCGTCTGCCGTCTGTGGTAGGCAACAACTGCTGCGAAACCACCGAGATTAGCGATTCTAGAATCTGAGTCCGCATGGCGGCCTGTTCGTCAGGGTTGTAGATGTTGAGTAGACGATTGACCGTCCCGATCGCGCTCTTGGTGTGTAGGGTTCCCAAAACCAGGTGCCCGGTCTGAGCGGCTTTGAGCGCCGTATCGACGGTAATTCTGTCCCGCATTTCCCCGATTAGAATCACGTCAGGATCTTCCCGCAGTACAGCTCGTAGCGCCTGGTGAAACTCGTGAGTGTGTAGTCCGACTTCTCGCTGACTGATCAGACACTTATTAGAAGCGTGAACGTACTCAATCGGATCTTCGATCGTCACAATATGCCGACTGTCTGACTCGTTGAGTTCTCGAATCATCGCGGCGATCGAGGTCGATTTTCCTGATCCAGTCGGGCCCGTGACCAAAATCAAACCCTGGGGATAGGTAACCAGATGTTTGAGAACGGGGGGCAACCCCAACCCATCGATCGACGGCACATCCAGAGAAATCAGACGCAGCACGATCGCCCCACCTGTTAGCGTCTCAAAGCAGTTGACCCGACAGCGCAGAAACCCTGGATAGTAAATCGCGGTATCCAATTCTTGTTCAGTTTCAAACCGTCTACGCTGCTCAGGGTTGAGAATTTCCTCTAGATATCGCTTAAACAATTCTGGGCTGACAGATGCCTGCTCGCCGACGCGCGTAATTTGCCCCCGTACCCGAAATCGAGGCGGCTCACCCACGCGGATGTGAATGTCAGAAGCTTGTCGAGAATGGGCCTCTTTAACCATTTGCTCGATCGTCAAAATTCCCCCGATCGGTTTGGCTCTAGGTGTTCCTAACTGCACGGGAGGCGGTGGCGGCGGAACAGAATCAGCCTGGGATCGAGGGGAAGGAACGCCCTGCATTGGCATATCTCTTTTCGCTTTCTCGTCTAAAGGGTTGGAGTTGGTCATAATAAATCAGGCGGGTTCCAGTAAAGTAAGCTCCTGACCGGACTAGTTTGAGCGTCCACAAATTTTATCGGACAACTCAAAGATTTTCTAGCTTTTGCGAATGTACCTAAAATTCTATCGGCTATAAATCCTGTCACTCATGTTTTTTACGATTATTGTCTATTCAGGGGCAAGATAAAGCCTGAAACGAGAGAAATTTAAGAAGATTTGTGACTATCTCTTGAGTATTTTGTGAATATTTTATGAAGACTCTTTGAATAAATTGAGAATGAGCTTGCAAACTCGATTCGCACACTGGCTAGAAACTCACTGGTTGACCCCTGCCTATAGCGGTTGGGTGCTGGGTGGGTTGGCTTTGTTCTTTTTTATGGCGGCGACAAATACGCTGGCGGGCTGGCTGTATGTAATCAGTGGGGTGACGGTGGCGCTGTTGGCGATCGCAGCCTTCCTCTCGGCCCAAAATCTGCGGGGCATTCAGATTGTGCGTCGTCCAATCTATCCGGTTAGCGCGGGAGACGACCTGACGATCGAGTTGTTGATTCAAAACACAGCCGCCAAGCCCAAAAGCCTGCTGCAAATTCACGATTTGATTCCTCATGTATTGGGAGAACCAGTCAGCAAAGTGATCGAGACGGTAAATGTCGAAAATCCGCAGTATTGGGTCTATCAGCAGCCCACGCAGCGACGCGGAGTTTATCACTGGCAAACGGTTCAGGTGCGATCGGCGGCTCCGTTGGGGCTATTTTGGGGGCGACGCAGCCAGACGGTGAAGGCAACGGCGATCGTGTATCCAACTGTCTTACCGCTAACGCGCTGCCCGCTCGTGGATGAAATCGGTCGAGAATCGAGTTTGCAAATTAACAGCGATCGTCGCGCTCAGACTGCGAGTGAAGGATTGACGCGATCGCTGCGTCCCTATCGCTGGGGTGACTCGACTCGTCTAATTCATTGGCGCACCAGTGCCCGCTATGGAGAACTGCGAATTCGCGAACTCGAACGCTTTACCGGAGGTCAAGAAGTCATCGTCTGTCTGGACAGCGGAGCCACCTGGGAGCACGAAGCGTTTGAATCGGCCGTCATCGCGGCTGCCTCACTCTACTTCTATGCCGCTCACCAAAATTTCAACATTCGTCTCTGGACAGCCGCCACAGGTCTAATTCAAGGCGAACAGCGGGTTTTGGAAACTCTGGCGGCCACCGATGCAGGCGAAGAAAATTTGCGGGGCGATCTGCCAACCTTGCCGCTCATTTGGCTGACCCAAAATCCGCTCAGTCTGGATGGGTTGCCCCAAGGGAGCCGCTGGGTACTGTGGCAGTCAGCGTTAAAAGAAAAAGCTTTGGCTCCTGGTATTTTGATTCGAGACGATCGCTCCCTTCAATCTCAGCTTCAAGACGCGCTCGATCGCTTCTAAGGAATGCGAATTCGATAAAACTTCTTCGCTGCGGTGATCACTCTGGGCAGCCCCCTAAATCCCCCAAAATTGGGGGACTTTGATAGAGAAAAAGTTCCAGAGTTCAAAGATACGCTGATCCAAAGTCCCCCAGAATGGGGGATTTAGGGGGCGAATTCTTCTACAACGAAGCGAAAAAACTCCATCGAATTCACGTCAAAAACAAAACACAGCTTCCTGGCTTCATATCCGCTAATGTGAAGACACCCTTCAAGTTAGAGAGGCGACGCTCTAGCCTACAATCTTTGTGGTAGTAGCATGGACTCTGACTCTTTCTCCGAATTCTCTCAGCTTGATTCTTCTCAATTGGCTTCTGGAGATGCTTCGGAATTGTCTGCACGCTTTGCGATCGTCGGCATCGGCGCTTCGGCAGGCGGTTTAGAAGCCTTTAGTGAGTTGCTGAGTCACTTGCCAACCGACACAGGCATGGGATTTGTGCTGATCCAACATTTAGCGCCTTATCAAAAGAGCCTGCTCACTGAGCTTTTGACCAAAACGACCTCGATGCCTGTGAGTGAGGCGCAAGACGGCACGATCGTTGCACCCAATCAGGTTTATATTATTCCGCCCAATACTAAGATGACGCTGGTAGAAGGGGCACTGAGACTGATGCCGCGTGAAAAAATTCGGGGGACTTATCTTCCGGTTGACGCTTTTTTTACATCATTGGCCCTGGATCGAGGACACACTGCGATCGCGGTCGTTTTGTCGGGTGGCGATGGAGATGGATCGGTGGGCATTGACGCAATCAAAGCAGCAGGCGGCGTGACGTTTGCTCAATGTGAAGGAACGGCGAAAAACGAAAGTATGCCGAATACCGCCGTCGCCACTGGGCATGTCGATTTTGTGATGACTCCGAGCGCGATCGCCGCAGAACTGGCCAACCTCAGCCGTCACCCCTTTGTCTCGGCTCCGCCTCAAACGGTGGCTTCTTTGCCAGATAGTGAAGGTGCGCTGTCTACCTTGTTTGGGCTGCTGCGATCGCTTATGGGCGTTGACTTTACGCACTACAAACCCAAGACGCTCGATCGCCGGATTCAGCGACGAATGCTGGTTTATAAATTGGAACGGCTAGAGGATTATGTCCAATATTTGCAAGACAACCCTACTGAAGTCGAGGCGCTCTATCGAGAAATTTTGATTCATGTGACGCATTTTTTTCGTGACCCCGAAGCCTTTGAAGCGCTCAAAAAGCAAGTGTTTCCGGTGATTACGCGACACAAAGCTGACTCCCCGATTCGGATCTGGATACCCGGCTGCTCGACGGGTGAAGAAGTCTACTCGATCGTCATCTGCCTTTTAGAATTTTTGCAGGATGCCGGGATCAATCCTCAAATTCAGATTTTTGCAACGGATATTAGTCAAGGGGCGATCGATACGGCTCGATCGGGCGTTTATCGCGAGAGTCAGATGGCGGATGTCTCACCAGAGCGGCGCAGCAAGTTCTTTTTTGAGGTCGAAGGTGGCTATCAGATCAGTAAGCTTGTCAGAGAACGGTGTATTTTTGCCAGACAAGATTTGAGCCGTGACCCGCCGTTTTCTCACCTCGACTTGATTAGCTGTCGCAACGTGCTGATTTATCTGGGCGAGACGCTGCAAAAGCAGGTGATTCCCATCTTTCATCATGGACTCAGGACAAATGGCTTTTTGCTGCTGGGCACGTCTGAGAGTATTGGTCAGTTTTCTGATTTGTTTGGGCTAGAGAATCGCAAGTACAAAATTTATTCTAAAAAGCTGACAGCGACTCGCCCCAGTTTTTCGTTTGTCACGAGCAAGTATCCCATGATCAAAGACACTGCCCATCAGCCGATCGGTGATCGATCGATCGATCGATCGATCACCGATCGCGCCATTTGACCTGCTCAAAGAAGCCGATCGAATTACTTTAGAACGGTTTGCTCCGAGCGGAGTCTTGATCAATTCCAAGTTAGAGGTTTTACAGATTCGAGGAGAAACCAGCCGCTATCTCAGATTTGCCCCCGGAAAAGCCAGCCTAAATTTGCTCAAAATGGTGCGAGAAGGGCTGGTTGTCGGGCTGCAAGCCGCCATTTATCAAGCCAAAAGTCAGAATGCTCCCGCTCAAAAAAACGGACTACAAATTGACGCTGATGCAGATTCCGGCTTGGTCAATCTTGAGGTGATTCCTTTTAGAGCGCCGATCGCCGATGAACCTTATTTTCTCGTGCTATTTCAACCCGTTGCACCTGCGATCGCACCCTTGATCATCGATTCTCCACAATTAGAACAGACAGACTCAGAGCGAGAAGTGATCCAGCTTCGACAAGCCCTGGAAATCGCTAATCAGGAGCGCACGATCGCCCAGGAATATCTGCAAGCGATCGTTCAGGAGCATGAAAATGTCAATCAAGACTTGAGCATCGCCAACGAGGAAATTTTGTCGAGCAATGAGGAGTTGCAAAGCACTAATGAGGAGCTTGAGACAGCAAAAGAAGAGATTCAAGCGACCAATGAGGAACTCAATACCACCAACGAAGAGCTTCGCAGCCGCAATCTGGCCCTTTATCAAGTCAACAACGATCTGACAAATCTGCTGGCTGGAATCAATATTCCGATCGTCATGCTCGAAAGCGATCTGCGAATTCGGCGCTTTACCCCGATGGCTCAGAGCCTTTTTAATCTAATTGCCACTGACATTGGGCGACCCTTTAGTGACATTCGACCCAATCTTGATCTTCCCAACTTAGAACGATCGATCGTCGAGGTGATTGAGACGCTCACTGTCCAGGAGTTTGAATTGCAAACCCAGGATGGACACTGGTATAACTTGCGAATTCGCCCATACCGCACGATCGAAAATCAAATTGATGGCGCAGTCTTGATTTTGATCGATATTAATGACCTCAAACGTAGCGCAGCCATCCTGAAAGCTGCCCGAAATGTCGCTGAAGCTGCAAACCAAGCAAAAGATGATTTTTTGTCTACCGTCTCTCACGAACTCCGCAACCCACTGAACGCCATCCTAGGCTACGTTCAATTGCTCAAACTTCGTAGACTCAACGAAGAAAAAATTACCCATGCTTTGGATGTGATCGAACGCAGTGCCCGATCGCAATCTCAACTAATCGAAAGTTTGATCGATACCGCCCGCATTACAAGTGGCAAGATCAAGTTGGAGACTCGACCCCTCAATCTGAATTTGCTGATAGACACGGCGATCGCCACCATTCAGCTCTCTGCTGAGGAAAAAAATATTCAGATTACGTCTCGCCTCGCTCCAGTTACGGTGATGGGAGATGTCGATCGCTTAAATCAAGTGCTGGGCAATTTGCTGCAAAATGCGATTAAGTTCACCCCTTCAGGCGGCCGAGTCGAAGTCACGCTAGACACTATAGAGACGCAAGCTCAGATTCGAGTCATCGACACGGGGCGCGGCATTGCGGCGGATGCTTTACCTCATATCTTTGAGCGGTTTCGGCAGGGAGCATCTGACACTACAATCAGTCAAGGGTTGGGATTAGGATTGGCGATCGTTCGTCATCTCGTCGAGCTTCATCAGGGCACTGTTTGGGCAGAAAGTCCGGGAGAAGGGCAAGGCACCACTCTATTCGTCAATCTGCCTTTATTGCTGAGTGGCGCGAATTTATTAACCTAAAATTCTCTAAATGTGCTTGGTCAGTTGATTTTGGCTTCGTTTCAATGGGTTGCAGCCCCCTAAATCCTCCAAATTTGGGGACTTTGAAGCTCGAACCCGTTTTGAATTCCAGAATTTTTTTGATCTCAAAGTCCCCCAGAATGGGGGATTTAGGGGGCGAAGTAGCTTGGCGATAAACGATCTTATTTAATTTGCGATCCTGAGTGACCCATGAGCGACATACCTGAAGAGTTTTGGCAAGGGGTTGAACAGTTTAATCAGGGCGAGTTTTATGCTTGTCACGACACCCTAGAAGCCATCTGGATCGAAGCCCCTCCCTTAGAGAAAAATTTTTACCAGGGAATTCTCCAGATCGCGGTCGCCCTCTACCACCTAGGTAACCAAAACTGGCATGGGGCAGTCATTTTATTGGGAGAAGGTGCCAATCGACTGTGCAAATATCCAGAAGACCATGCCGGGATCGATGTTGGAGATCTGGTCGATCGATCTGTCGAACTGTTGTCAGCCTTGCAACTAGCCGGAAGCAACTGCGTTCAAGATATTGTATTGACACCTTCTTTTGACGCGGATTCTGATCACGAATCGCAGAAAGTCTTCCTTCGTCAGCCAACAATCCAGAAGCTTGGGCGATCGGCTGTAGAGTGACTTGATACAGTAGAGCAACTTCTCAATCTGTCGCACGTCATGTATGGGAGTCGATCTCCTTGAGATACCCGTAAGGGCTCGTCTGCCAAAAACTGCATCTGTCGCGCTCAGGTAAGAGTGATTAACCTGCTGATAGTGATATATTCGAGACGATTCGCCAAGTTTACGCCGCTTTCTATCCTCTGCTTGCTGTAGCCATCATGACATTCTTACCCGTCTTCCGCTTCTCATTTCAGCGCTTGGCCCTGCTGCTGTCTGCAACGTTGATGATTGGGTCTGCTGTGGTCGATCGGGCTGCTGATGCCGTTCCTACTCGCCCCGGCTCGGCCGTTGCTCAAGCGGCTGCACCTTCTCAACCCTTGACGCTGCGGGCCAATAGCACCGTGGCCAATGCCAAAACTGGAGTCGTCGTCGCCAGAGGAAACGTCCAGATCAACTATCCGTCTCGCCAGATTCAAGCTACGGCCGCCCAGGCTGTCTTTTTTAGCAAAGAAAATCGAATTGTCTTGACTGGAAATGTCTACGTGCTGCAACAGGGCAACAGTTTGCGGGGTGAAACGATTACCTACCTGGTCAATGAGGGGCGATTTGAGGCGCTGCCAGACTCCAACAAGCAGGTCGAAGCGATTTATCTGGTTCAAGATGTGCCGCCTGTGCCCCCCGCTGCCCCGTCTGCTGCTGCCCCCACCGCTCCTCCACCCGCCGCCGCCGCTCCTTTTGACTCAAAGCCACAGTTTCAGACACCCGCTTCTACCAAGCGCTAGAATCTTTTAATTAAGAGAAAATTGTCACTCAGGAATGAATGGAGCCACGGAGACATCCCAGACTCCCGGTTGGGCTATTTGAAGGAGCGAGTTTGTGAGGATTGTACTAGAGAATATTCATAAGTCGTATGGGCCACGGGCGATCGTCAATCGAGTCAGCCTCTCGGTCTCGCAAGGAGAAATCGTCGGACTGCTTGGGCCCAACGGAGCCGGAAAAACCACGACCTTCTATATCACCACAGGTTTAGAAAAACCAGACAGCGGACGGGTTTGGCTCAACGATCGTGAGATTACCGCTCTGCCCATTAACCAGCGAGCAAAATTGGGGATCGGCTATCTGGCGCAAGAGGCAAGCATTTTTCGATATCTCACTGTTCAGGAAAACATTCAATTAGTGCTGGAGCAGACCAACGTCCCTCAATGGCAATGGAACGATCGCCTCAGCAGTCTGCTCAAAGAATTTCGGCTCGAAAAAGTCGCTTCTACACTAGGGATTCAAGTCTCCGGAGGAGAACGTCGCCGCACAGAATTAGCCAGAGCGTTAGCATCAGGAGTTGAAGGCCCAAAATTTCTGCTGCTCGATGAACCCTTTGCCGGAGTTGACCCGATCGCTGTCGCCGAAATCCAAGAAATCGTCGCTCAACTGCGCGATCGCCAAATGGGAATTCTGATCACCGATCACAATGTTAGAGAAACGCTGGCTATCACCGATCGAGCCTACATCATGCGCGACGGTCAAATCCTTGCCTCTGGCAACGCCGAAGAACTCTACAACAACCCCTTAGTCAGACAATATTACCTCGGAGACAACTTCCAACCCTGACCACTCCTCACTCCTCACTTCCCCGCCCATGTCGCCAGGACTATCTCAGCAAAATTCATTTCGTCCCGTACGGCGGCTGTTGGGGTTGTCGGTACTCGATCGCTATATCGCCAGTCAGCTTACGTCTCCTTTTTTGTTTGGAGTTGCGGCATTTTCTTCGATTTTGGTGTCGGTTGGGGCGCTATTTGATCTGATTCGCAAAGTAACCGAAGCGGGACTGCCTTTCTCACTGGCCTTCCGGGTGTTTTTGCTGAGGATGCCCTATTTCGTCAGTTTGGCGTTTCCGATGGCGACTTTGTTGGCGACGTTGATGGTGTATAGCCGACTTTCGACTGACAGTGAGTTGATTGCGCTGCGGAGTGCGGGGATCAGTGTCTATCGATTGATCGCGCCGACTATCGTGCTGAGTCTTTTCGTCACTGCCTTGACCTTTAGCTTTAACGAAGCGATCGTGCCCGCCGCGAACTATCAAGCGTCTTTGACGCTCGATCGGGCCCTCAACCAAGAACAACCCGAATTCAAAGAGCGCAAAAATATTCTCGTTCAGCAGTTTCGTAAACCCAGAGCGGCAGACGGCGAAACCGAGCAGGTTCTCGATCGCATCTTTTACGCACGACGGTTTGATGGTCGTCAGATGAAAGGCTTAACGGTACTGGATTTTTCTCAAAACGGGTTAAACCAAATTGTCGCCGCCGAGTCAGCCGCCTGGAATCCCGTCAAGAATCTGTGGGACTTTGCCAACGGTACGATCTACATCATTGACCCCAACGGTTCTTATCGCAACATTCTCAAGTTTGAGCGTCAACAGATTCAACTCCCCCGCACACCGCTCGATCTAGCAAACCGCAAACAAGACTCTGCCGAGATGAATATTGCAGAGCTACGCAATTCGTTGGATATCGTAACCCAGAGCGGTGATGAGAAAGAGTCTCAAAAGGTGCGGCTTCGTATCAACCAGAAGCTGGCTTTTCCGTTTGTGTGTCTGGTATTTGGTCTGACGGGGGCGACTCTGGGAACCAGTCCTCAACGCAGAAGCGGCAGGGGTACAAGTTTTGCAATTAGTGTGATTATTATCTTCACCTACTATCTGCTGTCTTTTATCTGCGATTCTTTGGGGCTGCTACAAGTGCTATCTCCCTACGTGGCTGCTTGGTTGCCCACAGCTCTGGGACTGACCGCAGCGGGATTTTTGCTGTTTCGGGCTGCCCGGTAAAGCTTGTCCAAAGTAGGTTGAATCAACAGCTAAAAGTAGCCTCTCAAACTGCGTCCTTCAGAGCTTCTACCCCCAAGCGGCCAATTCTGGGGGACTTTAGGAGAGGACTTTTGGTTCAAAGCTCCCTACTCTTGTTAGATCTGATCATTCTACCAAGAGGGAAATTCCGCCATGCGTAATCCCAAATCAGCGGTTACTTGCTACAGATCCTCGCTCCTACAATCCTCCAGAATGGGGGATTTTGACTAAGTTTGACTGATCAATTGGTTGCAACTTATTTTCAACCTGGTATAACAACTGGTCTAATACCAAGTTGATCTTTCATTATCAATTTGTTAAGGCTACAGATCCTTCGCCCCCTAAATCCCCCAAAAATGCGGGACTTTGAGCCGTCGTCATGGCTTTGAACTTTGGAAATCTTTCCTTTGTCAAAGTCTCCCAGCATGGGGAATTTAGGGGGCGAAAAGATGGACACTTCCCACAGCACAGATTCATCTCTTTAATTAGCAACGCCTTTGCGCGTGATCTGCTGCATTGCTCTTCACGATCCAACGCTACCAATCGAATCGATCGCCCCCTGGAAATCGGGCATTGCTAAATCACGTGTGCCCCCAATGCGAAGGGAAACCAACGATTCAAAGTCCGCCAGAATGGAGGGTTAGGGGGCGTTCCCGGATCTGCAACCGCAGCGAAAGATTCTGTCGAATTCACGTCTCGTTAAACCAGTTCCAATCACATTCCTCATCCCTGACAAATCGCCTGGAACTTCTGAGGTACAATAGGCTCCACTCAGGGTCAATTTGATCGCCTTCCCCATGCAAACCGTTCAGCTTGACGATCGCTCTCCGATCGCCCTCCTGCGTTCTCCCCAGACCATTCGCGATCGCTGTGGCATCTTGTTCACACTGGCACAATCCGATCAGTTGCAGCATTTTCGCTGTGATTTGACGCAGTTAGATCGGGTAGCTGACTACGTGTTACAGGTGACAAAAGAACAGTATCCTGACCTAAAAATTCCCTTTCACAGCCGTTGGCGACACTTTGAAGTTGGAGATATTTCACGGGTAGACAGACTCGATCGCACTCTAGAAAATCTGTCCAAACTCGAAAAAGCCAAAGCAAAATTCGATCTTGTCATTCCCAGTGTGCTACTAGATGCGGGAGCAGGTGATCGCTGGCACTATTTTGAATCAGACACCGGGCAAGTCTGGGGACGATCAGAAGGATTAGCCATTGCCAGCTTTCATCTCTTTTGTCAGGGCGCATTCTCCAGCAATCCAGACAACCTTTATCAAACCGATGCCACAGCCCTCCAACAGGTGACCGCCAAATCTCTCGCGATCGGGTTTCAAGCAACGACCGAAAATCCATTAGTTGGGCTAGAAGGGCGATCGCAACTCCTGCAAAAATTAGGTCAAACCCTACAAAACGCTCCTGAATTGTTTGGTCAAGAAGCGCGTCCTGGAAATCTGGTGGATTATCTGCTGGAGCGATCGCCCTCAGGCAAGCTATCCGCCACCACAGTTTTGAGTGCCATTCTGCAAGGACTGAGCGAAATCTGGCCCGGACGAATTACCCTCTCAGGAGTCAACCTGGGCGATGTCTGGCACCATTCCGCCCTGCCCAATTTAGACCCCTCCAGCCAGCTAGTCCCCTTTCACAAACTTTCTCAGTGGCTCACCTATTCTCTACTAGAACCTCTACAGGAACTCGGCCTAGAAATCATCGGCCTCAACCAAATGACCGGGCTACCCGAATACCGCAACGGCGGCTTGTGTCTCGACCTGGGACTCCTACAAGTCAAAAATGACGAAATCTGGCACCAGCGACATGCCCCCAGTTCAGAAATCATCATCGAATGGCGTGCCCTAACGGTCTGCCTCCTCGACCAGATCGCC